>NZ_PNDU01000107.1:0-21205 GCF_005886635.1 Pseudoalteromonas sp. S558
AACTTGGCGACGATCAGACTGTCTGTAAAATGTGCTTTTTTCATAATTTTCTCCTGTGTTTACAATAAGAGAAAATTCTACATTTGGCATCTATTATTTCTTGGGAGGATTACCGCCGTAACATTCCGCTTTTTATTTAAATGAAACCAAGCACTCTACAGCCAAATCGCTTGTCATTTTTTTATAAAATAGGCTTATCTTTTTGTTCTAATTGACGATCTCTGTGATAATTAGAATGGGTGTCATCCTAATCCTACTACCGTACCCAAGGTAATAAGTTTTCATCGTGAGTTATTGCAAGTTAGCTGAAAAATACAAACACAACCTATACTGATAGTTATAGCCTTTTGTAGTTTTTTTTAGGTTTTAAAAGGCTAACAATTTTACTTTTAAGTGTGTGAAGGCCTAAAAAATCTCTATCTGTTATTAGAGCTACAATCATCATCAGGTCAATTATATTTACTGAAAATGTGTATATATTCCAAAGAAACCAAGGTTCTTGGTTTTTGTATATATACATATCTACATACATAGATAAAAATAAAGAGGAGTTAATTGTTAAACCTACAATTAAATATAAAAATGAGGGAGTTGATTTCTTAATAATTAAAAAAGCCATAGTAAGAACAGCGATGGTGATTAAATCATATATAGCCCAATCTAATAAAACAGTTGTTTTTATCGATAACCATGTAAAGAAGTAATCTGATACTGTGTATGAGAGCATCATAATAAATGAACTGAGTAATAAGGTTGTATTTCTTTTTACACCAAGGGAATAAACAAAGGTATTAAAGAAGAACGCCATTAGAAAACCCCACATTGTGAGAGCGGATAACGAAAAAAAGCCAAAAAACTCAGTTAAAAACATCCATAGCCTTTATATATCATTTAGGTTTAATAGGTATTATTCCACCACCACGTTGAAGTTCAGTTCCAGCTGCAGCCATGGCTTCTTGAGAGATGCTTACTGTATCAGACTGTAGGGTTTTAGGGCTAGCAGTTTGTTCCATTGCAGGCTTTAATTGTTGCGTTTTATTGTATGCTTGCATCTGTACTTGGCTATTGTTTGAAATTTGCATGTGATTGTTCCTTATAAAGTTATATTTGGCGCAACTTTTGATCACACCATTGTACCGTTAAACACGTTATATATTTTAGTCTAAGTAGCCACTTTTGCTACTTGGTTTATATTAAAGCAACCAGTGTGCCAATTTTTTTTGACATCAGAAAATTAAGGATAAAAATTGCTGTCACACGTATATAATATCTATTTGCATTAATACTGAATCAATTTGAAGGATTAAGCTTGGCGTTAATTACTTTAAAAATTGCTGGTAAATGAATGCAGAGCAATGACCGAGAACAACCAAATAACGAAACTTTGCCTTGCTATTAACAAGATTTTCTTACTTCAAAATAGATCACTTAATTAAACAAATTGGAATAAAAGCGCACAGGGATAACCGTACGCTTTTGTATCTAGGGAATTTAAGCTACGTATTTACACGGGATCTCCGCACTTTTACTTAACTTTAAAATATATTCCATTGCGACTTCGTCACAATTATCTTTGCGAAGACAAAGCTCACAGTCTTTCATTACTTTTTCAGGCAAACTCTCTTTTGTACAAAATGTAAAACACTGTTTTTCGAAAAATTCTGGTACACGCGTTAACACTATGACTCTATTTAGTGCCAATTTTTTGGCTTTTATTAATAGATGGTCAACTAACTGCCTTCCTTGCCCTGTTACTGTACTTTGTGGATCTATTCCTAATGAGCGTATTTCAGCAAGTCCCGTATCGTAAATATATAAAGAAGCGCAACCTGTTACCCTACCGTTAATTTCAGTAACCGCAAATTCATTTATAGAATGCACCATATCACTTTTTGCACGCGGTAAGTTTTCACCTACTGTAGCCCAGTGCTGAATGAGCTTAGCTATTGACTCAACATCATCTAGATTTGCATCACGAACCGTTATTTGCTGTTTTTTTTTGGCGGCTTTAATTGCCCCCGTTACTTGCACCATCGATGTGCCGCCAAAAGCTTGACGGGCTTTTATACATGCGTCTATTTCTAAAACCGGATATACATCGTCTTCAAAAACATCATTTACTGATTTGTACTGTTCAAGCGAAAGTGCTTCTAGTGTTTTATTTTCACTAATAGCTAGCTGCACTAAAACACCTACAATGTGATGCCCCTCCCTAAAGGGTATGCCCTTAGCCACAAGGTAGTCAGCCAGCTCTGTTGCATTAGCATGACCCCCTTTAGCAGCCGCAAGCGTACGCTCGCCTTTTACTTTTATACCTTTAATACATGCTTGAGCCATATGAATACACGCAAGCCATGTTGGCATCGCGTCGAAAATGCCTTCTTTATCTTCTTGCATGTCTTTGTTGTAAGCCAATGGAAGTGCTTTTAGCGTCATCATCATTGCACTGAATGCACCAAATACACGACCCGTTTTACCGCGAATAAGTTCGAGTGCGTCTGGATTCTTTTTTTGTGGCATTAAAGACGAACCAGACGTCACATTATCTGCAAGTTCTATAAAGCCGGCTTCACCCGAATTATAAAAAATCAAATCTTCAGACATACGCGATAAATGAATCATCGAAATTGACGCACAGCTTAATAACTCTACAACAAAATCGCGATCGGATACACCATCAAGACTATTTTTAGTCGCACCAGTAAAACCCAAACCTTGCGCAAGTGCTTGACGATCAATTGGATAAGCAGTGCCAGCCAACGCGCCACTGCCTAGCGGGCAATAGTTCATACGGGCTTTAGCGTCTTGTAAACGGCTTTCGTCGCGTTCCAGCATTTCAACGTATGCCATACACCAGTGACTAAATAGTACTGGTTGAGCGCGCTGTAAATGAGTGTAACCTGGCAAAATAGTACCGAGTTCTCGCTCAGCAAGCGCTACAAATTCACCTTTTAATTGTGCGATTGCTTTTAAAATATGCTCGGCTGTATCTCTACACCATAATCTAAAGTCTGTCGCTACTTGGTCATTACGGCTTCTGCCTGTATGTAATTTTTTAGCTAAATCACCTACTTTTTCGATTAATGCAGCCTCAACATGTGAATGAATATCCTCTGCGCCTGATGTTGCTACAGCGAGTGGATCACCTTTTACTTCTTCAAGTAACTCATACAATGCCGCAACGAGTTTTTTGTGTTCATCATTTGATAACACATTGACTTGCTCAAGTGCGCCAGCCCATGCCACAGAGCCGATAATATCTTGCTCTGCTAACTGATAATCGAAGGGAAGAGAGTCGTTAAATTGCTTAAACGCCTCATCTGGACCCGTAGAAAAACGTCCGCCCCATAATGCCATGAAATATCTCCAAACCCTTTAGTCCCCTTTTACAGGGGCGTAATAATTTACTTTTTAGCGAGTGCTGAAATTCTGCTTGAAAGCGAAAATAAACGAATAAAGCCTTCAGCGTGTGATTGGTCGTACACATCGTCTTCGCCAAATGTAGCAAATGCTTCGCTGTATAAGCTATTTGGTGACTGCTTTTGAACCGCAGTTACTTGACCTTTATATAGCTTAAGTACCACTTCACCTGTTGCCACTTTAGAAAGCGCTTCTGCACCGGCTAAAATAGAATCTTTAAGTGGTGTAAACCAACGGCCGTCGTATACTAAATGAGAAAATTCACCACCCAATACTTCTTTCCATTTACGGCTTGCTTTATCAAGTACTAGCTCATCAATTGCTTGAAGTGCAGCCATAATGACTGTGCCGCCTGGCGTTTCGTAACAACCGCGTGACTTCATGCCCACTAAACGGTTTTCTACAATATCAACACGTCCAACACCATGAGGTGATGCAATATCGTTTAATTTAACTAGGCAATCGTATGGTTTAAGCTCGACGCCATTTACAGCAACCACTTCGCCTTCAACAACTTTTAATGTTACTAATTCTGATTTGTCTGGTGCTTGCTCTGGAGAGTTAGTCCAAGTCCATACTTGCTCTGTGGGTTGACACCATGGATCTTCAAGTTCGCCACCTTCGTGCGAAATATGCCATGCATTGGCATCACGACTATAAATTTTTGCAGCTGACGCTGAACAGGGAATATCACGCTCAGCTAAGTAATCGAGTAATGATTCACGACTGGATAAATCCCACTCACGCCATGGCGCAATTACTTTTAAATCAGGGGCAAGGGCCGCAAAACATGATTCAAAACGAACTTGATCATTACCTTTACCTGTACAACCATGAGAAAGTGCATCAGCACCTACTTTACGTGCAATTTCAACCTGTGCTTTAGCAATAATAGGACGCGCCATAGACGTACCTAATAAATAAGTACCTTCGTAAATTGAACCGGTTTTAAGTGTTGGGTAAATGTAATCACTTACCATTTCATCTTTTAAGTCAACTACGTAACATTCAGATGCACCAGAGGCGATTGCTTTAGCTTCTACGCCTTCAAGTTCTTCTGCGCCTTGGCCTACATCAGCTACAAACGCGATTACTTCGCAGCCGTAGTTTTCTTTTAACCATGGCACAATAGCCGACGTATCAAGACCACCTGAATAGGCTAAAACGACTTTTTTAATTGAACTCATAGGTGTTCCTTAACAAAATTTGGATTTAGTAATGTCACTAACAGAGCATTTTGCGCATGCATGCGATTCTCTGCTTGTTGAATAATTCTTGATGCTGGACCATCCATTACCTCAGAGGTAATTTCAAATTCACGGTGTGCCGGTTGGCAATGTAAAACCGTAGTTGCACCGGTTTGATTTAGTAATGCCTGATTTAATTGATAAGGCATATATTTTTCTTTAACTTGCTCAAGCGGTGTTGTATCACCCATTGATACCCATGTATCTGCGTATACAACGTTTGCACCAACAGCTGCTTCAACACGGTCACTTACCATCACTGATGCACCATTCATTGCTGCAATTTGCTCTGCTTTTTTAAGTATTTGTGAATCAGGCGAACACCCTTTTGGTGTTACAGCAACAAAGTCAGTACCTAAAGTAGCAGCAAGTAACATCAATGAATGAGTCACGTTATTACCTTCACCTAAGTAAGCAACTTTAAGCTGACTCACATCGCCATGTACTTCTTGAAGCGTTAAAAAATCAGCCAGTGCTTGGCATGGGTGATACAAATCACACAAACTATTTACTACAGGTACCGATGAGAACTCACCTAACGTAGCTAATGTACTGTGCTGATTTACACGCGCCACAATACCGTCAGCCCAAGTAGAAATATTAAGTGCGAAATCTTTAATTGATTCACGTGCGCCCATAGCACCATTTTGCTGATCTAAATAAACTGCATGACCACCTAAACGATTTATACCAATATCAAATGATAAACGAGTACGTAAACTTTGTTTTTCAAACAATGTTACGATTGATTTTCCCGCTAATACATTGCTGTATTTTTCTGGCTTTGCTTTTATATCTTGCGCTAGCTTTAATAAATTAAGTGCGCTTTCTTGGTCTAATTCTAAACCCGTTAAAAAATTCTCAAACATAATAAACCTATGGTGTAATTTTAGTTCCTACGTGCTTGCCCTCAAGCAAAGCAATTAAATTTTCTGGCTTTTGCCAGCTGGAAATATACACACCGCGTCGTAAGTGTTGGGCAGCGTGAAGACTGGTCTTAACTTTGACCTCCATCCCGCCCACAATTACTCCATCCGTAATTAAAGTATCAATGTGTTTTGTGTCAAGTTGATGTAACGGCTGCTTATTAGCATCAAGCACCGCTTCTACATCAGTCATAAATATAAGTTCTGCATTTAAATTACCCGCAATAGCTGCTGCAGCTTCATCAGCATTTACGTTGTACCAAAGCCCTTGTTCATCAAAACCAATAGAACTAACGATGGGTAAGCGGCCAAGTTTAAGTAAATCGTTAACAATAGAATCGTCATTGCTTGTGCATTTACCCACTAAGCAAAGCGCTTTTAACTTTTGTGTAGCGCTAACACCCGCCTCGAAAAGACTCAAACCAACAGGCTTATGACCAGTACGAATAGCTTGAGCCATTAATTGTTTATTTGCACAACCAGCAAGGGCACCCACTATATAAGGCATTTGATCTGCGGGGCTGATACGCAAACCTTGGTGTTTAGCACTAGCAAAGCCAGCCCCTTTTAACCAAGTATCAACAAGTGCACCACCACCATGCACAATGACAAACTCATCATTTGTTTGCTCATTGAGTACATCAAACAACGCTTTTGCTGCATTTTCTGTATTAAGTACTGCACCACCGAGTTTAATAACCCACGTTTTTTTACTCATTTAAAACGGTCCTTTTAAGCCCGTAGTGTGATCTAAGTTCATTGATAAATTGATGCACTGCAAAGCTTGTCCAGCAGCACCTTTTAATAAATTATCAATTGCAGCTATTACAATGAGCTGCTGCCCTTGTTGCTGCCAACCAATATCAACATAGGGCTGCTTTGTTACGCCTTTAATGGATGGAATTTTATCGCCGAGTAAACGAATAAGAGGTTCATTAGCAAGAACTTGATACGCTTGATTTACCTGAACACTTGTTACATTTGGTTTTAATTGCACATAAATAGTTTCTAAAATACCACGAGGAAAGTTGCCTAAGTGCGGCGTAAATAACACTTGGTGACCAAGGTGTTGCTCAATTTCAGGACCGTGACGGTGGTTAAATAAACCATAAGGAGCAAGTGATACCTCACAAAAATGAGTACCTACACTGGCTTTACGCCCAGCACCCGTTACACCCGACACCGCATTAATGATAATACGTTGCTCGCTTAACAAACCTGCTTGTTGTAGGGGTTTCAATGCATTAAGTGCAGCTGTAGGGTAACACCCTGCCACAGCAACTAATTGAGCTTCAGCAATTGCATCGCCATTCCATTCAGCTAAACCATAAGCAGCTTTATTTAATAACTCAGGATGTTTGTGCTCAAAACCATAGTAGGTAACGTAATCATCATTGCTCGCAAGGCGATAACCGCCAGATAAATCAAAGACCTTTTTACTCATTGCTAAAAAACGCGGTGCTAAATCAACACTCACTTTATGATCAGTACATAAACACACATAATCAGCACCAATTTGAATGTCATGAAAAGCTGATTCACTAAGAGGAAGTAATGGTAGGTCAAGCAAGCCGAGATGTTCTGGGTATAAATCACTCAGCAATTTTTTTTTATCTAAGCTACCCTCAGATACATAACAGCCTGTTAACGTTAAGTTTGGGTGTTTAACAACTAAACTTGCTAACTCTGCGCCGCTGTATCCACTTGCGCCAATAATCACTACATTCATTTGTATCTCGTTATCTTAAAATTAGTTATTACTTACCTATAATGTTCGCTTAAACTAGCCTTGGCGCTAATTCAGCCTTTTATTAATGAATTTTGATTATCGTCGCACTGTTTTCATAACGTTACTTTTAATATATTTATGCTTAAAAAGTGAATTGATATTCATCATAAATACTTTTATATTGTTATGCAATTAAATTGAATACTTATTTTGGATTTTTTATGCCTTTGCCATCGTTTATTTCTATGTATCAACAATTGATTGCAGCTCCTTCTATCAGTGCAATTGAAGACAGCCAGTGTATGAGTAATAAAAGCGTCATTGAGTTACTTACACAATGGTGCGAAACACTTGGTTTTACGTGTGAAATTATTGAACTAGAAGGCGCTAAGGGTCGCTATAATTTATTAGCCAGACGCGGAAAAGGCGATGGAGGACTAATGCTTGCGGGTCACACCGATACAGTACCGTTTGATGATAGCCGCTGGAATCACAACCCATTTAAACTTACCGAACTCGATAATAAATTATACGGGCTGGGAAGCATTGATATGAAAGGTTTTTTTGCTTTTGTGCTACAAGCTATTAGTGAACTTGATGAAAAACAGCAAACTCAACCTATTTTAATACTCGCCACTGCCGACGAAGAAACTACAATGGCCGGTGCACAACAAATTTGTAGGCACCCAAATTTAAAACCTGCGCGCTGTATCATTGGCGAACCGACTGATATGACTCCAGTATTTACACATAAAGGACATATGAGTACAGCAATTAGAGTAATTGGACGTTCAGGGCATAGCTCCGATCCCGAACGTGGTATTAACGCCATCGAAGTAATGCATAAAATCATTTCAAAGTTACTGATCTTAAAAGAGCAATTAAAGCATAAATATTCATTGGAACATTTTGAAATACCTTACCCAACATTAAATTTTGGTAATATTCATGGCGGCGACAACGCGAATAGAATTTGTGGTTGCTGCGAAATGCATATAGATATGCGACCGCTTCCAGGGCTAAGTGTGAAAGAGTTGCAAGCATTAGTACTTGACGCAACCAAAGAGATTAATCAGCAATACCCTAATGCGGTCAGCGTAATTGATCTACACGAGCCGATCCCCGCCTTTACTGGCAGCACCGACAGTGCTTTGGTGATATTAGCTGAAAAAGTAGCAGGGCAAAAAGCCATTGCAGTAAATTATTGCACTGAAGCACCTTTTATTCAGCAACTAGGGTGTGAAACTATTGTAATGGGGCCAGGCTCAATTAACCAAGCACATCAACCTGACGAATTTTTAGCAATGGAAAAAATAAAACCATCACAACAAATAATCACCAATATTATTAAAGTAAGTTGTTTTGGCGATCAAAATTACTAATTAACCTGAACTCAGGTTAATAACTTAAAATAACAAAGGCGCCAATTGACGCCTTTGTTATAGATACATAATTAAATACTTATCTTTAATTAGCTTGGTTAACTACCTTTAACTTCTAAGTTAATAAACTTAACCAGCTCTTCAGGTTGGCCCACTAACATCATTATTTGTTGATTCACTTCAATCATCGTTTTCCCTTCTGGTAATTTTGCTGACATAGAAAATGAGTTTAGCCCTTTCACAAAGCCAATGATTGCTTGTGCTATTTCTGGGGTTACAGGGGCCTGTTGTAGCTGCTGTTCAACCATCATCTGCATTTGCTCTAACGTCATGCCCTGCTTTTTAAGCTCGCTTTCTAATAGAGCTTTAAGATCACCTTGATCATTTAAGGTAAAATTCATACTGCGAGGCTCTAGCTTACTGATAGCTTGCATAATTAGCGTTTGTTCTTGTAACTGTTGCTCATAAGAAAACGATTCATTATCTGCTTCTTGCTGTGTTTTATTGATCGCAAGAGATGCATCCATTAGCGCTTTAGAATTCGCCAATCCAACATCCATATTAAAACTAACAATATCTTTTGCATCAAGCTTAATAACGATATCACTGTCGCCTGAGTTTTCATCATAATCTAATGACGAGTGTAAATCGTAACTTGCCGATGCTAACATTGTATTTGTATCTGCTGGTAGCTTCGCTACGAAGTCTTTATTAAATTGAAAGCTTTTTACATCCAGTGATGTATACGGTGAAATTTTATCTGTTTCATAACCAGTCAATTCAATGCTTTGAATATGCGCCACGTTATCACCCTCTGGGCTCGTAACTTCCATATTAATAATTTCCACACTTTTAGAAATGACACTGGCCGACAGCTCTGTATACTTAAACGTAGCACCTGTTTGCTCAGTAACTAAAGCTAGTTGTTTATCTACTTCTGTGCGAACTTCTTGCGTTGCCACGTAATTTGCGTAACTTACGCCACCAATACCGGCTGCAATAATAGCGACAGCTATAACTAATTTTTTCATTTTATTTCCTTATTCTATTCTTTATATAAACCAACTCAGCTCAAGAATAACATTGAGAACATTATCGGTTAAGTGTTAATTAATTAGGCTAAGTAGCTCATGCACTGTTTTTACTGGGGTGATTTTAGCGCCCAGTCCTTCCATCGATTTATGATAATTACGAAATGGAATAAATATTTCAGTAAACCCATGCTGCGCCGCTTCCTTAACACGCGGTACACCGCTATCAATTGGGCGTACATCGCCATTTAAGCTAAGCTCCCCCATGATACACGTAGTACGAGGCACGACAAATTCATTCAAGCTACTAAGCAGTGCGGTAACTAGCGCTAAATCAATACAAGTTTCTGTTTCATCAATTCTTAAACCACCCACAATATTAAAAAATGTATCATGAAATATTTTAGTTTTAGTGTGCTTGCGTAATATACCAGTCAGCATTTTTATGCGGTTCATATTTAAACCAACGCACACACGCTGTGGAAATTCCGCCTCGGTTTCGGTGGTTAAACATTGAATTTCGAGCAATAAATTACGATTACCTTTACGAATACAGGTAATTGTGGAGCCTGGTGAGTCGGTCGTTGATCCTGATAAGAAAATTTCACTTGGGTTATCAACGCTTAACATACCGCGTTCACACATTTTAAAAATGCCCACCGTATCAATATCACCAAAGCGGTTTTTATTTGCACGAAGCGTTCGAATTTGCCCATCATTAGTGTCAATATGTAAAAGCGCATCTACTATGTGCACCAGCGTTTGCGGGCCGGCTATTTCATTATTTTTATTTACATGAGCAATGATGAACATAGTGACATCATTTTGCTTACAGTATTGAGTTAATGCCTGAGCAGCGCTTTTCACTTGTGAAGGCGAGCCTGGACTACCATTTGCAGTATCCGTTACAACCGCTTGAATAGAGTCAATAACTGCAAATTTAATTTTATTTTTATCGAGCTCTTCAATTATCGTTTCAACGCTAGTTTCTGAAAGTAAATACAGTTCATCAGCGTTATAATTTAGTTTTAAACGATTTACTCTGTTTTTAAACTGCGATAAAGACTCCTCAGCCGTACAGTAAAGAGACGGCATACGTTGTGACATTCTGGCAACTAAATCTGATAGTAAGGTTGTTTTACCTGCACCAGGATCGCCCGATATAATATTAACCGATCCCGTTGTTACACCTCCGCTTAAAACACGATCGAGTTCACCTATTTCAGTTAGCTGTTTTTCAGCTTCAGATGTCGCAATATCATTAATTTTTTTAGAGCCGCCACCAATTCCACCAGCGTAACCTGCAACACTGGCTCTTACTGATGATTTTTTACTTTGCCCTGCTGAGGGTTTAAATTCTGCTAATGTATTCCATGCACCACAACGGCATTGCCCTTGCCACCGCTGGTAATTCATACCACATTCAGTACAAACAAACTCTACTTTTGCCGCTTTTGCCATTAATAACCTTACCTACTATTTTTTAAATTTTTTAAATATTTACTATTAAATACCTACTTTAGCATTTCAAACTCTTGCTTAGTAACATACTCTTGTTGTTACAAGACTCAACACAACAATTATTGCATGCAAATGCTGTTTTCTTTTTTTCTCTAATTTAGGGCATACTTATTGCTTTAGAAATGGTTTAAAGTAACTTGCCAATAAAATGGCGCATAACACATAATAACAAGAGCTAAATTACAATTACTCAAATAATCATACCTGTATTAATAAAGGTGCGATTTACGTTAATTAATTTTCTAATAAATTAGCTTCTCAGTATACCTACTTTTAAATTAGACGGTGATGGTTTTATAAATGGCTGATGACATATTACTCAAGCACGAAGACCTTGTGAATGAGCTGAAACAATATTTAGGTAATACTAAGTTCGACCTAATTTTCAAATCGAAAACAACAGGGCTAACCAAACCTGAACAGTTTTTAATTAAAATGGAAATGTCGCGTTTATCTCAGCCTGTTGCCCGCTTTATTGACTTACGAGGTTCGGTTAGCGGGTTAGTAAAACCTTACGAGCATAATGGTAAACAGCACTTCATGGATGATGCTGCTATTGAAGCGTTTGAAAAAGCCTTAAAACAATACGGTGAATATACTTTGGCTGTTTACGAGGCGGTACTGAGCACAAGAAACCACAATCGGGATACACAAGATAAAGAACAACAGCAAGTACTAGATAGCCTGCTAAGCACCGATGTAGTTAAATTTGCCTCTTACGAAAGCCGTTGCGAAGAGCGGATGAATTATTCAATTAAAGTTACGATTGAATATAATGATAAGAAAAATATTTCTGCTAGTACCTCTGATATTTCCTTAAGTGGCTGTAAGGTAAAGCTTGCCACTGAAAATATTATAAGAAAAGGTCAGCTTATAGCAATGCGCCTGGTTGGCCTTGAACAAGATTTTGAGCTAGGTTTAAAAAATGGCATCCAATATGAAGTTGTTGCTATTGAAAATACCTCTCCTGAATTTAATCATGTTCGATTAAAGCGTACCTATATAGAAAAAAACGATACCTTCGATAACTTTTTAAACAGCTTTATCAACGGAAATAAACGTCGCTATAAAGTTAATCTAGATAACACACTTGATGCGGTAGTTTCTAAAGGCTATGAGCAGTTTTATATTCCACGTGTAACGTCGTTATATGTATTTTTAAGTAAAAAAGATGAACAGTATTACCCAAGCCTGAGTTTAACCACTGAAAACAACATTTTTATTCAACGATACTTTACTGACGAAAGAAAAGCGTCATGTTTGTATAGCGTGCTTAACCACAAGCGCATTAAAAAACTGCTTACTCAACCTACGGCTATAAAAGAAGATTATCTTTACACTTTTACGCATATCGTATCTGGGAAAATTTATTATTACTCTGCCACCCGCAGCGAACTTAATACTAATTCTGAACTAAAAAAATTATTTTTTGGCCTAGGTAGTCAAAAAGAAAATTGGCAATGCTTTAAAATTCAAATAATGCCAAGTCATCCAAGCGACTCATATATCCCTTTATCTCTGCCAAATAGCGTAAGCGCAAACATTGCAAAACTAAATCGCCCACCTATCCCACGTGTTGAGGGCCTTATAAAAAACGTTAAATATTTAGTTGTGCTAACAAGTGTTGGTAATACCATTGAAAAACATAATTACCAAAGAACGAATTACGATAAGTCTCTTGTTAATCAACTAAAGTTATTTGGGCATACTAAGCACAAAGTTCCTCCACATTTAGATACCGTCGCCCTGGAGTATATAAATTTGCGCTCACAAAAACGCTATTTATACAAAACGTCTGTGGAAGTAAATATTAATGGTGTGACAATTGATGGCCATACTCGGGATTTTTCAGTGATGGGTTTGCAGCTAGAATGCAAACAATCGACCACATTTAGTAAAGGTGATATTGCGCTACTCTCATTTCCTGAACTACAAAAAATAACGAAAAACTATAATCTAAAAGAATTAAAATATGAAGTTATGGCCGTTGGAAAAACACTCGTCACATTAAATTTAAAAGCAAATGAGGAGGCTGATGCAGAGCATACTGGGGTTGGCTTTTTCACCCAGCTAATTGAAAAAAATAAAGATAAGTTAAAAATATCCGAAGAAGCTCCTGAAGTTGAAGGCATTTCTACCGCCTTAAGAAATATGGTGACAAAAAGTATTTGCCAATTTCCGTTATATCTAAATAAAGAAGCAGCTCATTTTAAAATTGGCGCCGTAGGTTTTGGCTTATACGCAAGCCCACTACATACAATTTTGCAAAATTTTGGTCTATTAAATAATAAAACAGACTTTTCGAGCATATTAAGTAAAGAAGATCTTTTTAATGTTATTACCCCCAATATAAAAGATCGCAGCCGAAAAGATCCGCCTTTACCATTTACCCTTGTTATTAATTTTAATCCTCGCGTTAGCAACATTGAAGATGCAATTACAAGCCAGTGTATACTAGGCGATGATTATCAAAAAAGCTTAAAGCAGATAAAAAGTGGCATTAAATCTGAGCTTATTTTCGTTATGCGCTTATTTATATCTCGCACCGGTCGTCCCGATACTGATTATTTATCTAATGAGCTTAAGTATGTAACTCATTACGCTATTCACAAAGCAAAGGAATTAGAGGATGCATTATGGTCTGTGACTGGTGTAGGTGACATAGTAGATATTACGGAGGAAGCGCTTGGCCATTTAGACCTTAATCAGCAAGAAGTTGAACAAATGGGACGTCGTAAACTCATGTGGTTAAACCGCTTACGCTAAGCGATTTAACCCTTTTAGCAAAACATGCTGGCCTTGTCTATTTTTCCATACCAATACTTTTCAGTGGATACAAGGCTAATTTATTTAATCTAAAATCTCGTTAAGATATTTACTATTAAGGGCTGAGATTAGTCTAAATTTTTGGCTCTTCATTAAGCGGAATCGCCAACATATACAACAGTTGTAATAACGATCCTTGGCAAATAGCCGCTTGAGCTTGTTCAACTACTTTAGCCTTGCCATGCACTGCAACACCTAAACCCGCTTTAGCCATCATCACTAAATCGTTCGCGCCGTCACCAATAGCCACGGTTTGCGTTTTTATAAGCCCTAGCTTTTGCTGCAATGACTCTAAAATCACCGCTTTTTGCTGCGCATCCACAATTGTGCCAAGCACTTTACCCGTTAATTTATTATTCTTAAACTCAAGTGTATTTGCATGTACTTCATCTAAGCTAATCAACTCTTGCACTCGCTCTGCAAACGGTACAAAACCACCAGATGCTATTGCTAAATACCAGTTGTGCTGCTTTAAAATTTGGCATAATGCTTTAATACCGGGCATTAAAGGGAGTGAGTCTTTTAATTCTTCAATTAAGCTTTTTTCAATA
Source organism: Pseudoalteromonas sp. S558 (assembly GCF_005886635.1). Taxonomy (NCBI): domain Bacteria; kingdom Pseudomonadati; phylum Pseudomonadota; class Gammaproteobacteria; order Alteromonadales; family Pseudoalteromonadaceae; genus Pseudoalteromonas; species Pseudoalteromonas sp. S558. The sequence goes on from NZ_PNDU01000107.1 coordinate 14,634, forward strand.
CCCTCAAGCTTAGCCACTCGTTGATTTAAGCTTTCGCTAAAATCAAGCTTACCCGCCATTGCAAGCGCAGTAACTGACGCAACGTCATCGTATACATTTGCCAAGCGTGCTATTTCATCAATGCACTCAATCGTAATCGCTGTTGAATCCATATCCATAACCAATAAGCCAGGCTCATATAAGTTAGGCGGTGTATTAACTTGTACAAGCTGACACTCTAAGGTTTTTGAGAGCGCTTGTAGCACTAATGGGTTTATAGCTTGATTTGCATCTTGGCTATAAAAGCACAATGCGGGTGCTAACTCTAAATCAGGCTGATATTGGCATAGTGCTGTAACACCTTGATTATGCTTAGCTAAAAATCCTGCAATCAATTGGATTTTTTCACTATTAAAATCCCCTGCGAATGCAATACTAAATAGCCCACGCTGCCTATTTGGAGTACCATTGAGTGGCAAAAAGGTGGTGTCTTGATAACTAAACCATTGATTTAATGTGAGCGTTGATAGTGATTGCTCAGCATTGGGCTGTGCCATGCTTGTTTTCGACATGGGATCTCCGTGTTTATTTTTATTATCCTGATATAAAACTAATTGATGTTAGGTATTATTAGCGCTAAATTCGCCATCAGGTAGGATTTAAGGTTATAGTAGTAGTTGTAACATCAAATTAAAATCCTGTCAGTAGCATATACGGTGACTATGAAAAATAACCATCTTAAAAATCCAATCTCGGCATCTCAAAAAAAGCGACTTGTGCGTTTATTTCTTGCGGCTGCCTGTTTTGTATTACTAAGCTGGGTGGGTGTAAACAGTAGTTTTCAAAGCCATCAGTTACTTTACGATAGCGCCGATAGCACAGCCAAAAGCCTGACTCAATTTATGGCCTTAAATGTTAAAACACCTCTTATCGAAAAAAACAAACCACAGCTTAATGCTATTTGTAACGATATAAGCAAAGACGAGTTTGTACTTTCAGCCACTATTTACGATCAGCAAGGCATTTTAATAGCCAGTAGCGATAATTGGCAATCGCACCATATTTTTGGCCAACTTCCTGATTCAACCCCTGGCATTAGTAAATTAAAAACCCCTTTTGTAGAGCCCGTAGTTAGCGATGACGACCGTCCACTTGGATTTGTGTCAGTCACTTATTTAACCCGCTCAGCCATAGCGCAAAGTCATAGCCATTTTCATGACTTAGGTCGCCAAGTACTATTAATGCTAGTGATTGCCTGTATTTTTACGTGGCAATTAGGGCGTGGATTAAAAAGTTGGCAGGTAAGTCGTTATATCCGAAAAACATCTGAGCAAGAATCATAAAGGCATTTTGCAAGCGTATCTCTCTTACTGAGTGACTTTAAATCACACAATGCATTAAACACATCGGGTATATGCAATGGCGTGTTAACTTCACCTTGATAGCCGCTTAAGGGCATTGAGGGAGAATCTGTTTCTAGCACTAAGTTCTCTGGCTCGATAGCAGCAATAACGGCGCGTGTTTTAGCTGCCCGCTCATAGGTAATAACACCGCCTACTCCTAGCTTAAAGCCCTGCTTAATATAATACTGCGCTTGTTGGATTGAACCTGAAAATGCATGAATCACTCCCCCATTTTTTGGCTTACAACGTTTAAACGATTGCGCAATTAAATCATGGCTTTGCCTATGGTGCACAATGATTGGCAAGTTAAGCTTGTTTGATAGCTCTATTTGCTGCTCAAACAAAAAAGTTTGTTTAGCCAAGTTTTCAATACTTCTATCAAGCCCACATTCTCCAATAGCCACAAGCTGATGCTTATTTGCAGTCGCGAATTCATATAGCGCTTCAATGTGCGATTCTTGATGTTGTTCTAAAAAATAAGGATGTAACCCTGCGGCTATTTTTATACTTGGATAGGTTGCTTTGAGCTTTATGAGAGTACGCGATTGAGCAAGCGTAATACCTGGCACAATAAACTGATTAACTCCCTTTGCTACACACTCGTTTATGAGCGATTCACGATTCGAATCAAACTCGCTAAAGTCGAGGTGGCAATGAGAGTCAATAAATTGCACGGTTACTTACTCATCGATTTATTAAGGGTTTAAGCGTGTAATTTGCCAGCTATTATCTGCTTGGCGCTGATACATAAAACGGTCGTGCAAACGATGCGCGCCACCTTGCCAAAACTCGATTTTAGTGGGTACTACACAATATCCGCCCCAAAAATCAGGGAGTGGAATTTCACCCTTAGCAAATTTATTTTTCATATTGGCAAAGGTTTCCATGAGTACTTTACGTGATGACACCGGACGACTTTGCGCTGATGCCCACGCGGCTAATTGGCTTTCTTTAGGACGAGATAAAAAGTACTTTGCCACAGCAGATGTAGGTAATGGTTTAGCCTCGCCATAGACAATAACTTGGCGTTCCATGTGGTGCCACGGAAAGTGCAAGGAAATTTTATTATTACCTTTAAGCTCTTGCGCTTTACGCGAGCCGGTATTAGTAAAAAACACAAACCCGTTATCATCTAAATGTTTTAAAAGCACAATACGCTGTGAAGGTTGACCAGTTTCATCAACGGTTGCTACAACCATTGCAGTAGGATCGGGTAGTTTGCTTGCTACCGCATGCTCAAGCCACGTTTCAAACTGCTTAAACGGATCATCTTGCAAGTTATCTTCGCTTAACGCGTCTTGCAGGTATTCACGACGGATATCTTCGAGTTTCATAACAAGTCCTTTAAATAAAGCCTTAGAGAAGAGCTTAGAGTAGCGAGCTTAAAACATTAGATGTTGAGTAATAACAAATATCGAGTCTCAGATGTATCGTTGGGTTTCGTTTCACTCAACCCAACCTACAACGTAAACTACACAGCTCAGATATCTGCAAGTGTAGAAGTGCTGACAAGACGGAGTGCTTTTTTATGCCAAGGAGCATACATTTAGTATGTGACTTAGGCTAAAAAAGCACGACAACGCAGTCAAAGCGAACTACACGCTGCAGAAGGTGATTACATTTGATCCATGACTTCGATGCCTAGTAAGTCTAATCCCGTTTCTAGTGTTTTAGAAACCAAATTACACAGCACTAAGCGGCTATCACGTACATTTGGCTCTACACCCTCTTTTAGTACTGGGCAGGCTTCATAAAATGTCATGTATAAGCTTGCTAGCTCATATAAGTAACCACATAGTACGTGCGGTGTTGCTTCACTGATCATTAAATCAAGTACTTCTTCAAGCTGTAGTAGCTTAAGTGCTAGCGCTTTTTCTTGAGGCTCAACAATTGTAACGTCTGAATTTAATGTAGCTGCATCAACGCCTGACTTACGGAAAATACTGCGTATACGTGTATAAGCATATTGTAAGTAAGGAGCGGTTGCGCCTTCAAAGCTTAGCATGCTGTCCCAGTTAAAAATGTAATCGCTGGTACGGTGCTTAGAAAGGTCAGCGTATTTAACTGCGCCAATACCTACTTTACGGGCAATTTCGCTGCGCTCAGAATCACTTAAATCAGACTCACGTTCAGCTAGTTTTGTTGCGGCACGGTTAATTGATTCTTCTAATAAGTCAGCAAGTTTTACTGTGCCGCCAGTACGTGTTTTAAATGGTTTATTATCGGCGCCCATCATGGTGCCAAACGGGCAAAACTCGTAACTTGTTTCGTCTCGTAATAAACCCGCTTTACGCGCTGTTAGCTCTACTTGATTAAAGTGTAGATTTTGACGTGCATCTACAAAAATTAAGATGCGATCAGCACCTAATTTATTTGAACGATAATCACATGCTGCTAAATCGGTAGTTGCATATAAAAAACCTCCGCCAGATTTTTGTACGATAAACGCTGATGGCTCGCCATCTTTGTTAGCTAGCTCTTCTAAAAATACAACTTGCGCGCCTTGTGACTCTACAGCAATGTTTTTATCTTTAAGTAGGCTAATAATATCGTTAAGTTCTGCGTTGTATGCGCTTTCAGCCATAATATCGGCTTGAGTAAGCGTTACATTTAAACGTTTGTATACTTCTTCAGAGTGCTTAACTGAGGTTGCTATAAATAGTTTCCACAGTTTTTCACAATGCGCATCGCCACCTTGTAATTTAACAACGTAGTCACGTGCTTTATCTGCAAAGCCTTCTTCGTCGTCAAAGCGTTTTTTAGCGTCGCGGTAAAACGTTTCTAAATCAGCAAGTGCTACAGAATCTAAATCAACGCCTTGGCTAATTTGATCTTCTAAATGCGCGATTAACATACCAAATTGTGTGCCCCAATCACCCATGTGATTTTGACGTACAACCGTGTCGCCTCTAAATTCAAGCGCACGTACAATTGAGTCACCAATAATGGTTGAACGTAAATGACCTACGTGCATTTCTTTAGCAAGGTTTGGAGATGAGTAATCAACAACCACTTTTTGTGGGTTAGCGTGCTCATTTACAGCAAGCTTTGCATCACTGTTAGCTGCTTTAACGCTTTGTGCTAAAAACTCAGGCTTTAAATGAATATTAATAAAACCAGGGCCCGCTATTTCAGTCTTTTGAGCAATATCGCTTACATCAAGGTTATCTATAATTTTTTGTGCAAGTTCACGTGGGTTGCTTTTCATTTTTTTAGCCGCGCCCATAGCTGCATTAATTTGGTAATCACCAAATTGTGGACGTGTGCTTTGCGTTACTGCTGGGTTTGTATCTTCGGGTAAGCCTGCACCCGCCATAGCAGCAATGGCTTTTTCGATTAAAATAGTACGAATATTCATATTTTTACCTTTTTAAGCCCGCCAAAGCAGGCTTTCTTTAATTCTGATAAGTTAATTCTAGTTTTCGCGAGTGTGGTTAAATGTTACCTCAGGGTAACGCTCCACTGATAAGTTAAGATTTACACGGCTCGGCGCAATGTAAGTTAAGTTATCGCCACCATCGAGCGCTAAATTACTTTCGCACTTACGCTTAAAGTCTTCAAACTTTTTAACATCGTCACAGCTTACCCAACGCGCTGTATTTACGTTTACACCTTCGTAAATAGCATCTACGTTATATTCGGCTTTTAAGCGCGCTACAACTACATCAAACTGAAGTACACCTACCGCGCCTACAATTAAATCGTTGTTTATAAGCGGTCTAAATACCTGCACAGCCCCTTCTTCAGAAAGCTGTACTAAGCCTTTTAATAATTGCTTTTGCTTAAGTGGATCGCGAAGACGAATACGACGAAACAATTCAGGCGCGAAGTTAGGAATACCACTAAACTTAAGTTTTTCGCCTTGCGTGAACGTATCACCAATTTGAATGGTACCGTGGTTATGCAAACCAATAATGTCGCCCGCGTAGGCATCAGCTGCGCGTTCACGGTCGCCCGCCATAAAGGTTACCGCATCAGAAATACTCACTTGCTTGCCAATTCGCACATGATTCATTTTCATGCCTTGGCTGTACTTACCCGATACAATACGCATAAATGCAATACGGTCACGGTGTTTAGGGTCCATGTTGGCCTGAATTTTAAATACAAAACCAGTAAAGTTTTCTTCGGTTGCAACAATAAGTCTGTCTTCTGTTTCGCGAGGCAGTGGCGTTGGTGCCCATTTAGTTAAACCATCTAACACGTGGTCAACGCCAAAGTTACCTAGTGCAGTACCGTAATAAACAGGTGAAAGTTCACCCGCTAAAAACAGCTCTAAATCAAATTCGTTTGATGCGCCAATAACAAGTTCTAGCTCATCACGCAATTGCACAGCCAAATCTTCGCCAATAGCAATATCTAGCTCAGGGTTATCAAGGCCCTTAATGGTACGTACTTCTTGTATTTTATGACCTTGGCCTGATTTGTATAAAATCGCTTCATCGTTATGGATGTGATAAACACCTTTAAAGTCCTTACCACAGCCTATTGGCCAAGTAATTGGAGCACAGGCAATATTTAGCTCCGTTTCAACTTCGTCTAGCACTTCCATCGGGTCGCGAATTTCACGGTCACATTTATTCATAAACGTAACAATTGGTGTTGTACGTAGGCGTGTTACTTCCATTAACTTACGAGTACGGTCTTCTACACCCTTTGCCGCATCAATAACCATTAAACATGAATCAACCGCAGTGAGTGTGCGGTATGTATCTTCAGAAAAGTCTTCATGCCCTGGTGTATCAAGTAAATTAACCAAAGCGTTGTTATATGGAAACTGCATTACAGAAGTAGTAACCGATATACCACGCTCTTTTTCCATTTCCATCCAGTCAGATTTTGCATGCTGGTTAGAACCACGGCCCTTTACAGTACCGGCTCGTTGAATAGCTTGCCCAAATAACAATACTTTTTCGGTAATGGTTGTTTTACCCGCATCTGGGTGAGAGATGATAGCAAAGGTGCGTCGTTTATTAATTTCACTAAGGAGATTTTGATCTGCCATTAAAAAGTTCTTTTAGTTTGTATACGGATATTATCCACTTTAAGTATGCTGAGCTTTCAAGGCTTAACTAATATCAATTGCATTAAATCAGTGTTCTATTATAGCGATAAAAAATAGCACAATAACACGGCGAAATTACACATAGAGTTGTTCTCTATGAATAATTTTTAACGTAGTTAGTGAGT
>NZ_PNDU01000108.1:0-5982 GCF_005886635.1 Pseudoalteromonas sp. S558
TTCACTCTGTTCAAGATCATGGATTAATATGACCAACTAATAAATGGAATTGGTATAAGCCGCAATAATAGCGAGGTATTAATTAAAGACGACTTACGCGCTTTTTTAACCACATGCTTTACCAATTAGTACAATGAGTGGATAAGAATTATTATGTTTGATTTAAATAAAATAAAGCAACGCGTAGCCAGTAAAACTTACGATTTGGGTTATAGCTTGTACGCATCAAACAATGTGAGCAAGTTACTTATTGTGGGTGATCAAGCAATGGCGAGCGTGGCGGGGCAGTATAAATACAAAGTCACCTTAGAAAATAGTGAAAGCGGACAATGTATGGCAAGCTGCACATGCCCCGCAGCCGATTATCAAGAGGTATGTAAACATGCCATTGCCGTGGCGCTCAAAGTAAACAGTTTATCTGCTACTGAATTAGCCAACGCAAACGCCGATGCTACAACACAAGGCAGCGAACGCGGGGCATTAATGGCGTGGTTTTTAGATAAACCGGCTAATGAACTTACCGATATAATTATGGGTTTTTTAGATGAGTCAGAGCATGAATACGATAAATGGGTATTTATGATGTCAAACGACAAGCAAGCCATGAGTACAGGTGAGCTAAGCAAACTTATCACTAAAGCCTTGCCTAAAAAATCAGTATGGGGCTGGAATGAAGTACGTAGCTATTTTGCTGATGCAGATCCACTGTTTGAAATGATATTTCCTGCGATAGAAAAACTGCCAGTTGATCAGCAATGGCAGTTAAATTTTAAAGCCTTGGTGCGTTTAAACACCGTACTTGAAGAAATTGATGACTCCGGCGGCTTTCGCTTTGATTTAGAAGAGCAACTTAACCAAAATCTGAGCGAGCTTTTTAATCAACTGCCTTGGTCTGATGAGCAAAAAGCACAGTGGATTTTTGAACACTTTGAAGACTACAAATACGATGTATTCCCGAGTGTACCGCATGACTTTGATATAACACCCAGTGTAAATACCTTGTTTTTAGCACTGTGTACAACGGCAATAGAAAAGCGACTGCACGCGGGCGTTGACTTTAGTGATTGGAGGCAAAAAAGCGCGCTTGCACGCCTTACCTCGGTATTAATAGAGCACGCGCAAGCGCAGGATGATTGGCAAGCGCAACTGCGTTTAATTAAACTAACAGCCCATGACTCGTCGGATTATTTAAAAATAAGTGCGCTTTGCAAAGACCGTAATGAGCTGTTAGATGCCGAGTACTATTTAAAGCAAGCGTATCAACGGGCAAGTAAGCCACATGAAGTGCTTGCATGTAAACGCGATGAAATAGAACTTCGCCTTGAATTGTCAGAATTTAAAGCCGCATGGGCAATCGCGTGGCAGTTATTTGTAGATAACCCGATTTTTAATGGCTTTAAAGATTTATACGTATTGCAACAAAAAACCGGCATAATTGATGCGCAGTTTGCGCAAAAGGTAGAGCAGCTATTGCTTTCTTTGTCAGAACAAGGGGCTAAATCAAACCAAGGGGCTTATCGCTTTACTAATTATCCGAGTGAATTACTGGATTTTTATATTGATCAAAATGACATTGAAAAAGCACGTTCATGGGCTGCAAAACATGAGGTTAAGTCGAGTCAATTGATAACGTTGGCTGGTTTAATTATGGCGCAATACCCACAAGAGTCGATTGACTTGTATCACAAATCACTTAGTAACATAATTGGACAAACTAATAATGACGCTTATCGTGAAGCAACTAATTTATTAATTAAAATAGAAAAAAGCTTAAAAGACAAAAATGCCGACTGCACGCTATTATATGAAATGATTACTACATTGGCTAAGAAGTTTAAGCAAAAACGAAATATGATGAAGTTGTTGCGAGAATACTTCCCGCATTGTAGCTAAAAATAAACGTTTAAAAAATAATAACTAACATGAATAAACCAGCGGACGGTGCTAAATAGATGAAATTTACTGAAGCCAAATTAGAAAAAGCGGTGGTTGAGTTATTAGGCGAGCGAGGCTACCCGCATTTACTCGGTGGTGAGCTTACTCGCAATAATAGCGACGTATTAATTAAAGACGACTTGCGTGCTTTTTTAACCAAGCGCTACGCTAAAAATAATATTACCACCGGCGAAGTAGACTCAATTATTACAAAGCTTGAAAAGCTGCCAGCCAGTGATTTATACGAAAGCAATAAAACCTTTTGTAATTGGCTCAGTGATGGCTTTTTACTTAAAAGAGATACACTAAATACCCAAAGTAGTGATACGGCAAGGAGTCAGTCTCAAAAAGATTTTTATATTCAACTACTTGATTACGACAACGTTGAGCAAGGTATTAAAAGTAGCTTAATAGCAGGCAGTGCTATGGCTGCTTTGGATAATATGGCTCTCGATAATGTGAATGAAGCCAGCGTTACTTACCTACAAGACGATAACATTTACCGCTTTGTTACCCAGTTAGAAATACAGAGCCCCACAAGCTACGATAATATTGAACTGCGCATTCCCGATGGCATTTTATATGTAAACGGCTTACCGCTGGTGGTGTTTGAATTTAAAAGCGCGATACGCGAGCAAGCCCCCATTTTTGAAGCCTATGAGCAGCTAACTGTTCGGTATAAACGCGCTATTCCTCAGCTATTTGTGTTTAATACCTTGTGCGTTATAAGCGATGGTGTAAACAACAAAATGGGTAACTTATTTGCGCCGTATCAGTTTTTTTACTCGTGGGGCAAAGTAACGGGGCAAGAGCTAACAGCGCAAGAGGGTATTAACTCGTTACATACCTTATTGCAGGGTTTGTTTGATAAAGCGCGCTTGCGCGATGTAATGCGTAATTTTGTGTTTTTCCCCGATTCTGATAATAAAAGCGCGGGTAAAAAAGAGATAAAAATTGTGCCGCGTTATCCGCAATATTACGCGGCTAATAAGTTGTTCGAAAATATAAAACAGCATTTAAAGCCAATAGGCGATGGTAAAGGCGGTACGTACTTTGGTGCAACGGGTTGCGGTAAAAGTTACACCATGCAATTTTTAACACGCTTGTTGATGAAAAGCATTGAACTTAAAAGCCCCACCATTATTTTAATTACCGACCGAACCGATTTAGACGATCAACTCTCGCAGCAATTTGGTAATGCTAAAACCTACATTGGCGATGACACGGTAAAAACTGTTACCAGCCGCACTCACTTACGAGAGTTACTAGCGGGCCGTAACAGTGGCGGTGTATTTTTAACGACCATTCATAAGTTTACCGAAGATACCCAGTTATTAACCGAGCGCACTAACGTTATTTGTATTTCTGATGAAGCGCATCGTAGCCAAGTTAATCTTGATCAAAAAATTACTATTACCGAAAAAGGCGTGAAAAAAACCTTTGGTTTTGCAAAATACCTACACGACTCACTGCCCAATGCCACCTATGTTGGCTTTACTGGAACACCAGTGGACGCCACTTTAGATGTGTTTGGTGAAGTGGTTGACTCGTACACCATGACCGAATCGGTCAAAGATGAAATAACCGTGCGCATAGTTTACGAAGGCCGCGCGGCCAAAGTGTGTTTAAACAACAGTAAGCTGGCCGAAATTGAAGCCTATTACAAAGAATGCGCCGATGCTGGCAGTAACGAGCTGCAAATAGAAGACAGTAAAAAAGCCACCGCCAACATGAATAGCATTTTAGGCGACCCAGACCGTATTAAAGTGTTAGCAAAAGATTTTGTACAGCACTACGAAAAACGTGTTGAAGAATGCTCAACAGTTGCAGGTAAGGCAATGTTTGTGTGTAGCTCGCGTGGCATTGCTTATCAGTTGTATCAAGAATTAGAAGAATTACGCCCAGATTGGTTTGATGTAGTAGACTCTTTAAACGAGCAGGACAACGCGCAAAACTTATCGGATAACGAGCGAAAGCGCGCTATTAGCGAAGGCCGTATTGCAGCCCCTTCTGAAAAAGTAAAAATGGTGATGACCCGTGGCAAAGACGACGTCGCACGCTTATATAATTTACTTGGCAGTAAAGACGAGCGTAAAGAGCTTGATAAGCAATTTAAAAACAAACATTCGAACTTTAAAATAGCCATAGTGGTAGATATGTGGCTAACCGGTTTTGACGTGCCATTTTTAGACACCATGTACATAGATAAACCACTGCAAAAGCACAGCTTAATACAAACTATTTCGCGGGTTAATCGCCAGTTTGAAGGTAAAAATAAAGGCTTGGTAGTCGATTACATTGGTATTAAATCTGAAATGAATAAAGCGTTAGCGCAGTATTCAAAAACAGACGAAACCAACTTTGAAGACATTACCGCCTCGGTTATCGAAGTAAAAAACCACTTAGCGCTACTTGCTCAGTTATTTCATAAATTTGACAGCAGCGCGTACTTTACCGGCGAAGCCGTTGCACAGTTAAATTGTTTAAACTACGCAGCCGAGTTTGCGCTTATTACCGAAAAGCGCCGAAAACGCTTTATGGATTTAGTTAAACGTTTAAAAGCCGCTAACGATATATGTTGTGGTAGTGAAAAAATTAACGAAAATGAGCGCAACTATATTCACTTTTATCTCGCCATTCGCTCTATTATTTACAAGCTAACCAAAGGCGAAGCGCCCGATACCGCGCAAATGAACGCCAAAGTACGTGAAATGATAGCCGAAGCCCTACAAAGCGACGGCGTTGAAGAAGTATTTAAACTCGGCAATGAAGACGGTGGCGAAATCGACATTTTTAATGACGACTACATAGCCAAAATAGAAAAAATAAAACTTCCCAATACCAAAATAAAAATACTGCAACAAATGTTAGCTAAAGCCATAGGCGAGCTTAAAAAAGTAAACCAAACCCAAGGTATCGACTTTACTAAACGCTTTGAATCACTGGTACAGCGCTATAACGAGCGAAAAGATGATGACATACTGGTAAGTAACGTACTCGATGACTTTTCAGACACTATGGTTAATATGATTTACAGCGTACGCGACGAAATGAACGCCGGCGACGAGCTAGGCATTGATATTGAAGAAAAAGGCTTTTACGACGCATTAAAAATGCTCGCAATTAAATATGATTTTGACTACCCCGAAGATAAGTTAATTGAGCTCGCCCAAGCGGTAAAAGTGATAGTGGACGATAAAGTTAAATTTGTTGATTGGAACCACCGCGAAGATATTAAATCATCCCTAAGAGTAGAGCTTATTTTAATACTGGCTAAATTTAAGTACCCACCAATAAGCCACGACGAAGTGTACAAAGAAATATTCGAACAAGCACAAAATGTAAAAGCGAATAAAGAGAAGTAAAACATAAAGCGCACGATGTTCAATAGCTAAGCGAATAATTGGTAGTGTTTAAAAGTTGGTATCTGTTCAGTAAACTTGTGAAAAGAAAATTCAATTGAATTTCATAGATACAGCTTAAGCTACTTAATTAGCTTAAGCTCAATGATCAATACATTATAATGTCAGCTTTGTTATTGCGCTATTTTAGTGGCGCTATAGTAAAACACTTATTTAATGCAGTAGTGATAACCGCACAGTTAACATAGCTCTGCAGTGTTATTTATAGGGGGGTTTTTAAATCCCCCTAGGATTTGTGTACGAATTGGTTGTTTAATGGGCAAAAAAGGCGATGTAGCCCTTTGTTTGTATAGCTTTCGTACTAAATTCATTTAATTGTCAAAAAGCTGAAATAAAACATTGACCCCCGCTCGAATCTCCCTATAATGCGGCCCCACTGAGACGGGAAACGCCGAAGCATAGCAAGGCACGAACTACTCAGAGAGTTAAATAAAACTTCGGTTTTAAATCTTCCAAAAGAAAGTTTAAAATTAAGTGTTGACTCGAAAAGTAAAGGGTGTATTATTCACATCCCTTGAGACGCTAAAGCGAATCAAAACGTTCTTTAACAATATAAAGCAATCATCTGTGTGGGCACTCGTACAGATTGAGTTCTAACAGCCAAGCTTAGTTCGCTAAGTAAGGC
>NZ_PNDU01000109.1:0-18816 GCF_005886635.1 Pseudoalteromonas sp. S558
GTTGACCTTTTGTGATTGATTTTGCAGCAGTACGTTTGGTATTTAGGCAAGGCAGATCCTATGTCGTGTGGTTATTCCCCATAAACAGGCGATAACGCAGTATAAATGTCAAACCTCGCGCCGCGATTAAATCGCCCCTAGATTGAACAAATTTCAATCTACAAAGATCAACACGCCCCAGGTATAGGAAGCCCACCAGCGACCTCAGGACAAAACACTATTAATCTATTTTGTTTTTGCCACAAATTAAGCTGTGGATGCAAAATTGCGTGTCCCCTACCATCGTAGCGAACAGGCTGTCCTAGCAAGCAACTCGATACTAATATTTTTTCCATCACTATATCCTTATAAAGCAAAAAAGCTCCACTAAGGAGCTTTTTTTGATTTAGCTAAACTTATTTATTTGCTAAATAGTTAATCAGTTTACTGATATCTTCTGGCTTAGTTATACCCGACTCTTTACCGAGGTTTAACTTATATTTACCATTGACAATAAAAGTAGGTACACCACGAAGTGCGCCTTTTTCTTTAAAGTAGTCTTGATCGCGTTTCATTTTAGAGCTTAGTGTACGTACCGAAAAACTTTTAAACAACTTGTCAAACTTATCGCCATCAACGCCTTGCGCTACAAAGATATCTTTTACATCTGCAAGCTCATTAAACTTAGCGCGCTTGGTATGAATGTGATTAAAAATAGCAGAGATAATTTTATCTTTTTGTGGAATTACTTCTGCTGTTGCAAGCGCTTGGCTCATCATTTGTTGATTTTCTGGATCGCGAACCCCCACAAAATCTACATGACTCTTTTTAAACTTAACGTTTTTATCAAGTGACGGTTTAAATTCTGAAATGAGTCCTTCCATGTTATTACATGCCGGACAGTAGAATGAAAAGAACTCTTTAATTTCTGGCTTTTTAGTTGCGCGCTCAGATACAACATCGTAATGCACGCCTTCTTCATAAGTTGCTGCAAAACTTGTCACTGCCATAGGCAGTAATAGTGCAAGCAAGCCTGCTTTAACTAATTTGATCATTATTTTTATTCTCCAAAAATTTATAATGCTAGTAAAAATTTAACTAACTCATCAAGCTCTGTTTGGCTTTTAATAGTATTTATATTTATCTTATATTTATCATTAACAATAAAGGTAGGAACTCCGGTGAGCGCACCTAACGCTGAATATTTATTTTGCTTATCTTGCAGTGCGCGTTCAGCAGAAATAATTGGCATGCTAGCAATATCACTATCAAACGTGTTGCTATCAATACCATTAATTTCTAAGAGTTTTTTAACATCTTTTATTTCTGTTAGCGGTGCACCTTGAATATGAATACTCTTAAATATTTGTTCAGCAATATTGTGTGCTTGACCATGCTTTTTAGCAATTAAATAAGCAAAGCTTAAATTTGATTGTGTTTGCGGTGACACACCGCCTAAGAAGTTAACGTGATTTTTAATAAACACGACATCGTCTGGTAAGTTTTTTTCGATAGCTTTAGCAACAGGTTCAAACTTAAAGCAGTGGCCGCAATAGAATGAGAAAAACTCGGTTACTTGTGCAGTTGAACTTTTTTCTACATCAATAACTGTATATTGGTTATCAACTTCAAACTGTGCAGCAAAAGCTGCAAAGGGTAAACAAAGAAGCAATAAGCTAAGTTTTATTTTTTTAAGCATGTGTGTCTCATTGTAATAGTCTTTAAAGAAAATGTTATGGCAATAACTTTAACGGCTCTTCTTGTAATGCAGAAAGCTGCTCCTTGAGAGCTAAAATTTGTTGCTCCCAATATTTGTCATCTGCAAACCATGAAAAGTTCCGTACAAAAGCCGGATCACTCCATCTATTTGCGACCCAACCCATATAATGAATAATACGCATTGCTCGCAAAGGTTCAATCAATTTGAGTTGAGTGTGATCAAAATCACAAAACTCTTCATATGCGCCCACTAGGGTATCTAACTGTAACAGCTGTGTCATTCTGTCGCCACTGAGCATCATCCATAAATCTTGAATTGCAGGCCCTTGGCGGCTGTCGTCTAAATCAACAAACATAAGTGCGTCTCCTGCCCACAAAATATTGCCTGCATGACAGTCCCCATGTAGACGTATCGTTTCTACCTCTTTGTATTGCGCTTGAGCTTTTTCTATTACTAAATCTAAAATAGTATAAAAAGCTGTTTTTAAACCAAGAGGGACTAAGTTACTTTTTTGTAGATGAACTTTAGCTGTATGCAAGTATTCTTCGCATGTCACTGTTGGCCGGTGCGTAAATGCTTTTGTTTTAGCAATTTGATGCATACGTCCAATTAAACGCCCTAACACATCAAGTTGATCTAAGTTATCAACTTCAAATAAGCGCCCGCCTACGCTAGGAAATAGCGTAAACCAATATCCTTGGTGTTCGAACAAGCTTGCTCCGTTATGCACTATTGGGGCAACAACTGGCACTTCGGCCTCTGCTAGCTCAAATGCAAAATCGTGCTCTTCCTGAATTTGCTCTTTGCTCCAGCGCTCGGGGCGGTAAAACTTAACGACGTAGCGTTTCCCGCCTTCAGCGACAAATTGGTAAACTCTATTTTCGTAGCTATTTAAAGCAAGTAAACCAGACTCGGCATAAATACCAACGCTTTCGATAGCATCAAGAATAAGGTCAGGGGTTAAGTCAACAAAACTAAATTTACTCATATGCCTCTTATACAAAATAAAAGCGGGCTGCCCCGCTTTTGTTAATTTATTATCGCGCTTTGAAAAAGTTACTTGGCTGCAATATTTCGTTATCTGGTTCGTTAATTGGTGAAAGCACAAAGTTAAACTCTGTCATTGGTGCTTTTAAGTCATATGGATCCATTACTAATGATAAAGGCACATTGTGTGATTGCCCTGCTTGCACAGTGAATGACTGTTTTCCTATGTATTTAAAGTTATCTAAACCTTGTACTTTAATATTAAAAGTTTGCTCGTACTGCGCTTTATTAATAACCTTTAATGTATAGGTGTTTTCTACTAAACCATCAAAATCGACACGGTATAATTGGTTACGATCGCGAATAATATCAAAGTCCATTGTTTTACGCAGTGCGATGTTAGCCACGAGTGCGCTGGTTAATATTACTAAGATGACCGTGTAACCTATTATTTTAGCTCGCAAAGGATTTGTTTTATTTTCAGGTGTTTCGAGGTTTCGCTCTGTTGTATATGAAATAAGCCCACGCGGGTATTCCATTTTATCCATTACACCATCGCACGCATCTATACAGGCACCACAGTTTATACACTCGGCTTGTAGCCCATTTCTAATATCAATACCTGTTGGGCATACTTGAACACACAAATTACAGTCTATACAGTCACCCATTTCTAAATCTTGATGAGCGACTTTACGAGAACGAGGACCGCGACTTTCACCACGGTTTTCATCATAAGTTACCGTGTACGTGTCTTTGTCGAACATAGCCGACTGAAAGCGAGAATACGGACAAATGTGTAAGCACATAATTTCACGCATCCAACCTGCATTGCCATAGGTACATACTGCAAAGAAGATCACACTAACAAGCGCATATCCCCCTAGATTGAAAGTGACAAAATCAGGAAGCAACTCCCGAATAGGTGTAAAATAACCCACAAAAGAAATAGCGGTATATAACGAAAATAATATCCAACTAGTATGTTTAGCGGTTTTTCGCCAAAATTTATCAAAGTTCATTGGCCGCTCATCGAGCTTTTTACGCTGATTAGCTTTACCTTCACACTTTTCTTCAAACCAAATAAATATAAAAGTCCACACCGTTTGCGGGCAGGTGTAACCACACCATACTCGGCCGTAAAAAGTAGTGACCAAAAACAACGCAAAGGCCGCCAACATAAAAATAAAGGCTAAAATAGTAAAATCTTGAGGCCATAGTGTTAAGCCAAAAATATTGTATTTTTGACCCATCAAATCAAACAATACGGCCTGTTGACCGTTAAAGTTAATCCAAGGGAGCAACATAAATGCAAGTAACCCTAAAAAACCGATGCGTTGCCTAAGTAACTGATGGAGGCCTTTTACAGCACGCACATAAATGCGGTTTCGGGGGTTGAATCTGTCGTCTTGGCGGCTTAAATCCGGTTTTTGGATTTTAACCTCTACAGGGATGTTCTTTACTTTAATTTGTTTGTCCATCGAAGTTCCTCAACGCCGCTTGGAAAGAAAAGTTCAGCAATATTCAAATACTCTAATATTATAAGGTCTAACAAGTTATTTGCTAACTATGCTCAGTTTAATAAATCGACACTTGAATACTTTCAGATATTTCAGAAATATCTGACTGCTGCTAGCCATTATACCAATATTGATTAGAATTACTGGCATAGATTGCTAATAATTTATTCACCCTCGCCACTTGCTTTTAAAACACATTTTATTACACTGCATAATAATTTAACCCTATTTAGATCAAGGTTTGCGCTTTCGTGAAAAAATTTATTATATTAGTCATTGTGATCCTTGCTTTTTTTACTATCGATCATCCGCTTATAAAAGAGCCAAGAGAAAAGCTTTTAGGTGAAGGCGTTAGCCTTTTAGGCGAGTCAACAAAAGTAAATAGAAACCCAGCAGCAAGCATGGCTAAAAGCAATATAAGCGCTCAATTGGGATTATCAGAATCTGAGCATGAATATGTAGAAAAAACATTTACAACAGATGATTCAGTACGATTATTTCATTTACGTTATTGTCGCGAACGTGATTTAAATCTGTATTTTTATGATGACCGCTTAAACACAGTATGCAAAATAGTGTCTGAATCGTTAGCGCAAAAGCGAGTGAAGTAATGGACTTTTCAAAATTGAATAAAAAAGCGAGCGACTCATTTCACAAACATCGAAATATGCTTAAAAAATTAGCGCAAGGAAAAGCATTGAAATGCGAACAGTGCAACACCTTGCTAACACTCAATTTAGCCACTGGAGAGTCTGGTAAAGGCATAATAAAGTGCAAGCAAGGCTGCACAGACATAGAGTTAGAATTAGGCGCTTAATAAGATTTATAATTGGTTGGTTACTTATAAAAATAAGTAACCTAAAAGCTACTCGTCCCACCCTTCATCTGTATACAAACCACTATTAAGTGCGACTATTTCAATCAACTCGGCAAAGCCTAATGCAAAATCACCCATTAATTCATATTGCTGTAAGCAAAGCGATTGTAGTCCTAAGTTATTTTGCGCAGCGATAGTAGTAATGGCGTCTTCACCTAGAGCAAAAAAGCTTAATGTCGCTTGAGCGCTCTCTAATGCATCTTTATATTCTACTTCTAATTGCTCAGAGGTTAATAGTTTTTGAGTGTAAGTCGTTGTCGCTGTTAAAAAACCTTCACTCCAGCTTTTACAAAAATCAAAACTGTATTGCGTTGGTAATTTATAGCCAATCTCAAACACTTGCTCGCTTATTTGATGGTATAGCGCCATAAATAAAAACAAGACTTCTTCGTCTAAATTATCTGTCGTGTTTGGTAAGATTTGTGCAATCCACTCATGCACGTCTAATGGCTCAGGAGAACAAATTACGCCAAACAAGTAACCTTGGCTTTGCGATAAGGTCATCGCCTCAGGCTGAGTATCTAAAAATGTGCTGAGCTGCGTAGCATGCAACTCAGTAAATTGAGGTAATTGCATTAAAACTCTTTATTTGTAAACATTAAAAATTAAGCGGATAACGACCTTCTCTATCTGGACGACCTAAAAACTTCACTGCATCGTGTACGTCTTTTGGTAATGTTGCATCAGGCTTTACGTATCCAGCTACTTTAAAATCGAAATTAGCCTTTAAAATAGCATCAGCTTCAAGCCCTAAGGTGTTATCGGGATCAATAAGTATGGCTATGTTGCCAGACTTACAACTAAGGTTACCACCAAGCGGACCAATGTTAAACCAACCGTTTAAACCCTGTACATCAATATCTGGACTCGCTATTTCGCCTTTTAATGATTCACAATAAGGCGTGCCTGAGGTGTATTCATTAAGCTCTAATATTACGCGGCCTTTTGCTGTTACCGGCAGTGGTAGTTGAATGCGCTGCATTGCTCTTTCAACAGTGGAGCGAACAAGCCCATCAGTTACTTTAATTGTACTATTAAATAAGCCATAATTTACATTTGCATAGCCTGAAATATCGCTACGCTCACGCGGATCACCAAACTTTAAATTAGTATTTAAGTTGCCGGTAAATAACTGCCATCCAGCAATATCCCAACGCACATTATTTAATTGCTCGCCATCAAAGCGCACTTGCATCATTTGCCCTTGCCAAATGCTGCCAACGGTTTGACCTATTTCTAACTGCTTAGGTAGATAAGGCTTAGCTAAGTCCAATGCAATAACTGCGGGCAACTTAACAATACAAAAAATAATAAAGCTAAATAAAAATAAAATAGATAATGTTATTGTTTTTTTCATTAATTACTTCTCTAATACCAAGCGGCTTACGCGCACATAACCAGATTTATCATCGCGGCTTAAATCCAAGTTCTCGACACGTAAACCATGCTGATTAACAAGTTCATCGAGCCACTCTATCAAATGATTGAACTCAATTGAGTCGAGCGTCAAACGCAGTGAATCATTACTTGGCTGCATTTTGCTGATGCTAATTTTGTAGCGAGCACGCGTTGAGTTAACTATTTGGCTTAAATTTTGGCTACTGGCAATTTGTGTACTGCCCGCAGCTTTGAGTTTAACAATACTCTCATCAACCCAAACCAATAGCTCTTGTTGTTTAATTTGCGCTTGCTCAGCACGTTCTATTGCATTATTTAGTGGCCTAAAGATCCCCATTACTAAAATGAAAATAATAAACACACCACCTGCAATCATAACTAAATGTTGTTCTTGTTCCTTTAGCGAATGCCAATGTTGCATCAACTGCTTTTTCATACCACACCTCGCAGTTTAATTTCACCCACGACAAAGTCGCCATCGTTATTCAATGAGCCTTGGTCAACCGTTAAACCTTGCTTTTCAAGCAATATTTTTACTTTACCGAAAGTTTGAAAATCCTTCGCCCTAGCTCGAATACGCAGCTCGTTACGACGCTTATCGTAGCGTAAATTTTCAGGTGTGAATTCACTCACTTGAGAAAACACATTAACTAAATTTGTTGTTAAGTCTAAAAAGCCAGCGTCGCTTGACCCCTGTATTTTTTTTAATGCGCCTCTAATTTGACTCTTAACAAGTTGCGGACGAACTTTAGTGCCTGGAAACGCATTCTGGTAACGCTCAACTACTTGCGCCTTTGTAATTTCTAGCTGAGTATTTAATTGATTTAATTCTACGGCCTTTATTGCAATAGTTGATACTAATGCAACACCTGTAATAACCGCAGCACTTTTCCAGTATCCCCACCATAATGTACTTTTCTTTTTAAGTTGATACATGCCTTGGCGAAGATTGAATTTAACGTTATCAAGTTGTTTAGCAAATAATGCTAAAGGTAAATCATAATCACTTGTTTGCGCTTGCAGGCTAACCGTTTCAGGAAATTGAGTCGCTGGGCTAAAATGCTTTATGTTAGGATTACCCATTGCCGTTAAATAACCATTTAACCAACTACTTTCTACAGCACTTATATGCCATTGACCTTGCTTAAATAACCATTGTCCATTGAGTTCTATAGCCGTTATTGCATCATCTGCTGTAGGTAATAACAACGCATCTGGTAATATTTTATATACAGACAAATTATGCTCTACAAATAGCGCAAGCCATTGCTCAAACCACTCTCGATCCACCATAGCAACACGTATAGCATGTTGCTCATCTATCGTGGTTGATTCACCGACCGCTATAAATAAATCATCTACGTCGCATGCAATATCTTCTTCAAGCATGTACGGTAGTGCTTGCTCAAGCTTGCGATTCCATTTAGCAGGCAAAGCAACTGTTTTAAGTTGCACTTGATCACTTGGCAGTAAAACAACCACCTCACGACTTTGCGCTTTTTCACTTAACTCGCTTAAATGACTGGCATTAGCAAGCTCTCCACTGGCTATTATTTCTTGTTCTTGTGGTGAGTATATTAACCAGTTAAGTGTTTCTTGTTCAGTTTGACCCGTGCGGATCAATAATATTTCTGTCACTGTACGCCTCCAAATTTTCGCGCCAGTATCGTTACGTCACCATTGTTGGCATACAGTAATGTGGTCATCGAAAAACGCAAATCAACAAACGTTGCCTGCGTTTGTAATTTAAAATATTCGCTATTAATACTAAATAAGTTTTCTACTGCTTTAATGTTTTTCCCACCTTGCTGAAGCACCTGTTCAAAAAATACTTCTTTGCTATCAAACCCTGTTTTTGGCCTTGCAGCGATTACAGCCTCAGCACCGGATAAACTTAACTCATCAATAAACGCACTGAGTATGAGTGCTTGCTCTGGCGCTAAAGTATTTATATTAATAGAAAGCAAAGTACTACCTGGAATAACACACACGTAAGGGAGTACTTTTTCCATTACCAGCGGATTAAAACCTTTGATCAATCGCAGTTCTGAAGTTGATGCAAATAAGCTATTTGCGGTCAGGTATGGGAATTTTTGTGACAAATACTCTCCCTCTTCTGCACCTGAGCGATATGTAATGCTGTTGGCATCTAACCAATCAAATACACTGTCAGCCATTGCTTCTTCAGACTCATTCGCAGATAAATCGTCTATATTTTCAAGTAATGTAAACAATGCTTTATGCGCTGGGTTTGTTTTATTTGCGCTATTTTTATCAGGTTCCACGGCTAAAGCATTCAAATTTAGGCAAGCTTGTAGGTCCGTTATTTTGCCACTCAGCTTGCCATTATCAACGGGATAAGGAACATCACCTTGTTTTGCCCATATTTGATCTAATGTTGTTTTCTCAGGGTCATCTTTTTTACTTTGAATAAGTGCTTTAATAGCAAGTTCTTCTGCACCATATGCGTACCACTTAGCTTGCTGATGCCCTTGTAAATTGGTACTTTTTTGTACTTGGACCATCAAATTAGCACTCATTTCTACAGCTAAAATAGCCGCTAACGACACCATAAATAATACAATAACAATGGCAGCCCCACGCGATGATTGATACCCCATTATGGCGTGCCTCTGCTATTTTTATTAGTTGTATTAGGTGTTGAACCATTTGTTGCTGTACTCGTGGGCGTGGTCACCTTGCCTTGTCCTGGCACTAAAAATACACGGCGAATTGGTTTCGCGTCAACTTGCTGCAATGTAACGGCAACCGCTTTCGGTAATGCCTTAATATCCCATTGCTCTAGCCATTTATTTTTGTCATCAAGAAATTCAAACTTTAGCTCTTCGATACCTTTGAGGATAACTTGCACTCGTGGTTCAGTGTTATCAAGTTGATCTACATACACGCGATACACTCTTTCTAAGTTATCATCAATCACTCTATAACCAACCGCTTGTAATTCTGAGCGGGGTAGTAAATTAATTGGATTAACCCAACCATCACGCACAAACGCAATCCCATGGTATTGGCTTTCTAAAACATAACGCCCAGCGAGTAAATAGAGTTCTTGTACATCGCCAGCTTCGTTTCGTACTGCGCGTTTAGTCATTTGGCTAAAGTCTTGATCCATTAACCTGAATGTAGTTTGTAAGCCATTTAACTCAGCTATTTTTTCATCTGAGGCATCTTTAGACCGCGTTGTAGTCTCTAATATTTGGTGAGTAGCAATAATAACAAAGGCTAAAATTCCTAGAGCGACCATTACTTCAAGTAATGTAAATCCACGTTGCTTCACTTATTTCTTACCTTTATTCAAATAGGTGGAAAGCTCATAAACAGAACGCTCATACTTCTCGTCACTAAACACAGTAATGGTTAATTTAACAAAGCTTTTATCGGCCGTAGGCATCACATCTTGTTGCCAAAACCACTCAACACCCGCCATTACTTCGCTACCACGCAATCCACTTTTACTTTGCCATTGCTCACCTTTAGTGCGCTGCTCTACCAAGATATTTTCTGCGACCCATGAGGCATATGTTTGATCTTCAATGCTTGATAAGTGATGTATATGCTCGCTAGTTACTTGCATTGCTGCAATACCTGTCATAGCACAAATACTTAGCGCAACTAATACCTCTAATAAAGTAAATCCTTTATTGTTATCCATTATTCTGGCTCTCGGCGCAAATTAACAGGGGCAGTAAATTCACCCTCTATAAAGTAAACAGGCTCTCTTTGAGCTTTTAACTCAAGTGTTAGTTGAAATGCACTAACTTCGCCCGATGACAATATAAGTACTTGAGGGATTTTGAGCTTTTTAAGTTCTAACAAGCTGTCTTCGTCACCGCCGCTCATTAATTCACGCCAATTTGATTGTTCGAGTAAGTTATCTGCTGCCCACGCTAAATCTTCTAGGTTTAGTGTTAATTTAAAACGTTCGTCAAATTCAACGGGACTAAATAACTCTTCTCGGTCAAACGTTATCCATTTTTCACTATCAAAAACTAAAAATTCGAACTTATTTTTGTCTACCTGAAATCCCAATTCAACTTGGTTCAAAATAGCAAACTCTGATGCCATATTAATGGTGGTATGCAGCCTAAGTGCTTGAGTATCTAGCTCATCCTCTGCACCGCCTTCTAAGCTATATACCACCATTTTGGTAGCAAAAGCGATGATCACTAATACCACTAAAATTTCAATTAAACTAAAGCCTCGGCTTTTTCTACGCACACGTTCAGAGCTTACTTGCATAGCAAGCTCTGGTTATTAACGTATAAATTCAAAGCACTATTGATTAACATTATTGCTTCTCAGGATCCCAGTTACCTATATCATCCTCTGTACCAGCTTCGCCATCTGGTCCAACAGAAAAAATATCAAATTTACCGGCCTCTCCTGGGCTGATTAATTGGTATGGTTTACCCCATGGATCATCAGGTAATTCACTAATAAAACCACCATCTGGAAAACGCTTTGGTACTGGTTCAATATTCGTTTTATTTACAAGCGCTTCAAGGCCTTGCTCTGTGGTTGGATAGCTTTTATTTTTAAGCTTGTAAAGGCTCATTGCGTCTT
This sequence comes from Pseudoalteromonas sp. S558, assembly GCF_005886635.1. Taxonomy (NCBI): domain Bacteria; kingdom Pseudomonadati; phylum Pseudomonadota; class Gammaproteobacteria; order Alteromonadales; family Pseudoalteromonadaceae; genus Pseudoalteromonas; species Pseudoalteromonas sp. S558. Next base: position 11,066 of record NZ_PNDU01000109.1, read on the forward strand.
CAAGTTGCTGAATATCTAAATGTGCCTTATCAATTGCAGCCTCTTCTTGCTGACCCATTATATTAGGCGCAACAATTGACATAATCATCCCGATGATAACCAGTACCACCATCACTTCTAGTAAAGAAAAACCTGATTGTTTATTCACGTAATTACCTCATTATTCTAAAATATTAAGTAAAAATGGTTTAGGTAAAACCACTAATATATAAAAACTAAGCAATAATTAAAGCCCTACGGCTTTATTCATTGCCATTATTGGCTGCAAAATTGCCATCACTATAAACAGTACAATAACCGCCATAGAGGCAATCATTGCCGGTTCTAATAATTTTAATGATACATTAACCATACTTTCAAATTCGCGGTCTTGGTTATTTGCAGCACGCTCTAGCATTTGTTCAAGTTCGCCTGACTTTTCGCCACTGGCTATCATATGCAGCATCATCGGTGGAAACAACTTAGTTTGCTGAAGTGCAGCGCGTAAACTAGCACCTTCACTTACCCGATCAGAAGCATCCGCCACTGCTTTTTTAATTTTTTCATTTACTAACACCCCACCCGATATACGCATTCCCTCGAGTAAAGGCACTGAGCTTGATGACAAAATACTTAGCGTTCGCGCAAAGCGAGCTGTATTTATACCACGTGCAACCTTACCAATACCGGGCATATGAAGTATTCGATTGTCCCACCAAAAACGTATTTTTGGTTTTTTTAAGGCGTGTTTAATACCAATAGCAATGCCAGTGATAGCAATTAAACTGATAAACCAATAGTTTTGTACAAAATGACTACCGGCCATTACCCACTCTGTTGTCCAAGGGAGTACTTGCTTGGTTTTTTCAAAGGTTTTTAATATTTTAGGTACTACTGTTCCCAGCAAAACCGCAACAATACCAATCGCAAATATAACCAGAATAATAGGGTAAACCATAGCTTGCGTAATTTGACTGCGCATATGTTGGCGTTGCTCAGTGTAATCAGCTAATCGATTTAATACCTGATCTAAATGACCCGACTTTTCACCTGCGGCAACCATTGCACGATATAAGTCATCAAACACATGTGGAAACTCACTCATACCATCAGCAAGTGTATAACCTTCAACAACCTTTGAACGTACCGACATCAACATGCGCTTTAAACGTGGTTTTTCGCATTGCTCGGCTACGGCCATGACGGCTCCCTCAACAGGCAATGCGGATTGAATTAACGTGGCCAATTGACGAGTGATAAGTGCTAAATCAGAAGTAGATATAGTGGGTTTAAAAAAGTTACCTAATAAAGGCGCTTTTTCACCTTTTACTTGCTTGTCACTTTGCGCTGCAGGGACTACCTCAAGTGGCGTTAATTTTTGATCACGTAAAATTTGGCGAATTTGTTTCGCGGTATCAGCCTCTAAAATACCTTTTTTTTCTTTACCCCTACCATCTAAGGCACGATACTCAAACGCCGCCATAATTAACCTTCCTCACGGGTAACACGCAATACTTCTTCAAGTGTTGTTTTGCCTGCAAGTACACGGCTACAACCATCTTGGCGGATGCTTGGACTGCGTTTACGAATGTATTTCTCTACGCTTTGCTCACCTTTACCGTTGTGAATCATTTCACGTATTGCTTCATCAACTACCAGCAACTCATGAATACCGGTACGACCACGGTAACCATTAAAGTTACACTCCTCACAACCTACAGCTCGATAAATCGTCGGTTGGCTTTCAAAAGGAGCACCTAACAACTGACATTCATGCTCGTCTGCTGTGTGGCCTTCTTTACAGGTATTACATAACGTACGTACTAAACGTTGCGACAACACACCGAGCAATGAAGATGAAAGTAAGAATGGTTCAACACCCATATCTTCCATACGTGTAATTGCACCCGATGCGGTATTAGTATGCAGAGTAGACATAACAAGGTGACCGGTAAGTGACGCTTGAACACCAATTTGCGCAGTTTCAAGGTCGCGTATTTCACCCACCATAACCACATCTGGATCTTGACGTAATATTGCACGCAAACCTCGAGCAAATGTCATATCAACTTTGGTATTAACTTGTGTTTGGCCAATGCCTGGGATCTCGTACTCTATCGGATCTTCAACGGTAAGAATATTACGATCGCGTGAGTTAATTTGGCTCATACCAGCGTATAAAGTGGTACTTTTACCAGAGCCCGTTGGCCCTGTTACCAAAATAATGCCGTGGGGTTTACTAATTAAATCTGAAAACAACGCACGATTTTCTGCAGTCATACCTAAATCTTCAAGGTTTAAGCGCGCGTTGTTTTTATCAAGTAAACGCAGTACTACACGCTCACCAAAGCTCGATGGCATTGTAGATACACGCACGTCAACTGCACGCCCAGCAATACGTAAGCTAATACGACCATCTTGTGGAATACGTTTTTCGGCTATATCAAGCTTAGCCATTACTTTAATACGAGATACAAGTAACGATGCAAGTTTACGATTAGGCTTAAGCACTTCTTTTAATACACCATCCACCCTGAAACGAATAACAAGCTCTTGCTCGAAGGTTTCGATATGTATATCAGACGCGCCCTCTTTAATTGCCTCGCTCAGCATGGCATTAATGAGTTTTATGATAGGTGCATCATCGTCACCAGCAAGTAAGTCTTCAGTTTGCGGGAGTTCATCAGCAAGTGAGAATAAATCAACTTCATTGCCAATGTCTTCCATCATCTGCTGGGTTTCCGAACTATCTCGCTGATAAGATGCTTCAAGCAATAGTTCAAACTTATCATCCGCAAGCTGCTCAAGCGTAAAACCATGCCCTGCAATACGGCGTACTTCTAATAGTACCTCCACATCAAGCTCGCCACGGTAATATACTATTCGATGCTCTTTATTTTTGCTCAGTAATACACCAGCACGCCTTGCATACGAAAAAGGTAATCGCTTTGCGGGTAGTTCAATTAGCACGTCATCGATTAATGGCTCGTCCTGCTTATGCACTTTAGGATGAACCACATCTTGGTTTATCTCTTCAATCGCATTAGTCATCTTTACGCTCTTGTGCATTTTGTTTACGTAAAGAATCTTCATACGTTGGTGGCAGTACTAATTCATCATTCCATTCAGGTAAAATTGGTGAATCAGTCGCAGGCATTAACTCAATCCCATCTTCGCGCTGTTTAAATTGCTCACCACGAATAAAATTATACTTATTAAAGCTTAACTTATTCATCCTTATACCATCACGAATAATAGTCGGGCGAATAAATACAATAAGATTACGCTTTTTGCGCGTTGTATTTGTTGATCTAAACAGATGCCCTAATATAGGTATATCCCCTAATAATGGCACTTTAGAAACACTTTCTTGTACGTCTTCATCAATTAAACCACCCAAAACAACCATGCCACCATCATCGGCCATAACAGTTGTTTTAATTGAACGCTTATTCACTGAAATATCAACGGCGGTTGCACCACTAACGCTTGACACCTCTTGTTCAATAGTAAGCTGTACCGCTGAGCCATCATTAATTTGTGGTGTTACTTTTAGTTTAATACCGACTTCTTGACGGTCAACCGTTTGGAATGGATTACTACCATTATCAGTACCCGTTTGAGAACCGGTAATTATAGGCACTTCTTGACCGACTAAAATAGATGCTTCTTGGTTATCCATTGTAGTAATAGACGGTGTTGCCAAAATATTTGAGTTAGTATTAGTTGATACTGCTTGTATGATAGCGCCCCAATCATTTTTAATCACACCCAGCGCTAAGCCATTAATACCACCAAGCAATGAAGCTAAAGGGCCATAGTCACCTTCAGAAGTTTCGTTATATTGAGTCGGCTTACCACTTTCAGTGCCTATGATCGTTTTAGTGACTGTTTTATCTCGAGCTCGTTCAGCTGCTACCGCAACAGAGCCAACAGGAACTGTTGTACCATTGTTAAATTGCAGCATACCGCCTTGTTCAGAAATCCATTGCAATCCAAGATTAACACCATCGCCTTCCATCACTTCTATAATAATGGCTTCGACTAAAACTTGCGCCCGACGAATATCAATTCGCTCTATTACTGATTCAAGTGAGCGCATTGTATCTGGTTGCGCTGTGATAATTAATGAGTTGGAATCTGGGTGGGCTTCAATACTGGTTTCATTTTTACTACGGCTACGTGTTTTTGTCGCCCCGCCTTGCGAATCATCCGTAAGCGACTTGCTAACGCCTTGCAATACCTTCACTAAATCTTCAGCTTTTGCGTAGTTTAGGTAAAACACTTGTGTATTACCTTGGCTTTCTAATTCCCCATCTAAGCGCTTAATAAGCTCAATTGCACGCGTACGAGCTTGACCTTCACCACTTACAATTACACTATTAGTTCGGCCATCTGCCACTACTTTTGGAATCAAGAATTCAGGAACACTGCCTTTACCATTATCTTTATAGATATTATCGACCACTGACACTACATCATCAGCAGTAGCAAACTTAAGCTTAACTATATCTACACGCTTATCGCCAGCTTGATCAACCGAACGAATAATCTCAACTAAACGATTAACCGATGCTGCATGACCAGTCAACATCATCACATTAGCCGCATTAAAGTTTGCAACATGGCCACCATCTTTTTGGTCACTAAATTGCCTTACCAGTGGGCCAAGTTCTTGTACGCTTACGTTTTTAACTCGTACAACTCGTGTGATCATCATGTCGCCGCTAGCGTCACTACCTTCGGTAATTAGTGGCACATTAGACTTTTTAGCATCAGAACTTTTTTCTACTTTTATAATGCCATTATCCATTTCAACGGCCGAGTAGCCGTAAACTTCTAATACGTTTAAAAAGAACTGATAATAAAGTGCTTCATCCATTAACTCATAGCTACGTACGTTTACTTTACCACGCACATTAGGGTCAATGATGACTGTTTTATTAAGGTTTTTACCAACGATGTTGATAAACTCGTTGATATCTGTCCCTTTAAAGTTAGCAGCGTATTCAACAGCTGAAACTGACAATGAAATACTTGCCGCTAAAAAAAGTGCCGCGTACTTAGCTAACCCTTTTTTAATTTTTTTGAGGTGTAGCACCTGAACCATTATATTAAAACTCCAAAGCTATGTTATTGCAGGCTAAATTGCACATCTATTTGTTCGCCATCACGTTCTATAGTGATATTGGCATCCGTGCTATTGCGCAGCTCATTAATAGCTGACATTGCCTGTTTTAGATCCGTTAGTTGATAGCCATTAATTGCAATAGCTAAATCGTTATTTTGTAAACCCATTTGCTTAAATAATGCAGGTTCTTTACCTGGACTTAAGCGATAACCAATGAGCTCTCCATCGTTCATTGCTTGTGAAACACGTATGTAATCAAATAATTTACCAGGCTCTTCGAGTAACTCTTCACGTGTCTCTATTATTGATTGCTTTACTTGCGGATCAGCAGTGGCATCTATTTTCAGCTCACTCGATACAAATTGCTGTGGCCCCATATCTTCATCATTACGTGCAGCTAAAACAGGCATAGATACTGTTTTAGTAAAGTCGAGACCATCAAGCATTAATGTTTCAAAGCGGCCACTCACGTTTAAAATTACACGATCTGGTAATATTTGCGCCACTTTAGCTCGGGTACCTTGTATAACATCTTCAGCTAAATAACTTACTTGTTTACCTTGTGATTCAATAATCGCCACTCCTCCTTGATCATCATTACTCACCGCAACAATACCAGTGAGATTAATACTTAGGCGAGTCTCTGGCGCGTTGTTAACAACCTGCGATTGCTGCGCAGTGTTATTGTTATTTGTTACAATTGCTTTACCGAATAAAAATTGCTCAATGATATGTTGGGCCGAACTATTACGAACATTCTTTGATTGACTAGTATGTTGCGCAGGAGCAAGAGGAGATATAAGCGGCTTTGGCCAAACAAGCCAAACTAATTTTGATAATAAAAAAGCAAGGTAAACAACAACTAACAGTGTAACTAACGCACTTAATTTAGCATGCGGTAACCGCGTTAAAAATTGTTTAAATTGCTGAATTTGCTGTTCCATAAATAGTATTCTTATTTTAATTTACTGCGTAAGCGCGTACCCATAGTACCCTTTCATTTTTCATTCAACAAGAGTACTAATATTAAACTTTGTAAACAGAATAAATTAATTTAATTTGTCTGTATAAAAAGCAAACTTCCTATGCAATACCTTCATCCGATGATGATTCCATGATAAATTTTAAGTTATAACTAAAGTGGATAAAATGCCTTATGAGTAAAAGAAGTAATAGCAAGTCAAACTCAGACCATACAGACGAAGTAAAAGTTCGATTAGATAAATGGCTATGGGCAGCACGCTTTTATAAAACACGCGCAGCTGCTCGTGAAATGGTACAAGGCGGCAAAGTACATTATAATGGCCAGCGTACCAAAGCGAGTAAAATTGTAGAGGTTGGAGCAATCGTTAAACTTGCCCAAGGCGTGGATGAAAAAATAGTTACTATATTAAAAGTGCTTGAAAACCGACAAAGCGCCCCCATTGCACAGACCTTGTATCAAGAATCTGATGCAAGTATTGTTAAACGCGAAGAGAATACCATCGCACGTAAAAATAACAGCTTCTTTGCACCTCATCCGGTAAAAAAACCGGATAAAAAGCAAAGACGCGAACTCTTAAAAATGAAATCAAGTTAGGTAAAGCCGCTCATGCAACAAGATTTACTTCACCGTTATTTATTCAATGAACTAGATGTTCGTGGCGAACTCGTTCAAATCGAAAGTGCCTATAATGAAATGATTGCCGATCATAATTATCCGGCTCCTGTTAAAGCATTACTAGGTGAATTGCTCGTTGCAACATGCTTACTCACTGCAACTTTAAAGTTTGAAGGTGAAATAGCCGTACAGTTACAAGGTGATGGACCTGTTAAATACGCAGTTATTAATGGCGACGATAAACAAAATATGCGTGGTATCGCTCGTTTGCAAAGTGAAGTGACAGGGACTACTGTAAAAGAGCTTATCGGCCAAGGTTACATGGTGATAACTATTACCCCAGATAAAGGCGAACGCTACCAAGGCATTGTGCCTTTAGAACACGACACATTGAGTGAGTGTATTGAAAGTTACTTTGAGCAGTCAGAGCAATTAAAAACACGTCTTTGGTTTGCAACTGATACAACTGAAGGCAGCGCTAAAGCATGTGGTTTATTTTTACAAGTACTCCCTGTTGACAAGCAAAAATCAATTGAAGACTTTGCCCATTTAGAAGCCCTAAGTAATACGATTAAAAACGAAGAACTATTACATCTTGATGCTAATACAGTGCTTACTCGCTTATACCACGAAGATAACCCTCGTGTGTTCGAACCACAAGCCATTAAATTTAAGTGTGGTTGCAGTCGCGAGAAAACAATTACTGCCCTTGTCAATATAGGACAGCAAGACCTACTTAAAGATATTGACGAAAAAGGTTCGGTTAACATTAGCTGTCATTATTGTTTAAAAGAATATGTTTTTAATGAACAAGACGTAAAAAACATTTTTAATTAAGTCGTGTTGACCTTTCGTGATTAATTTTACAGCTGTATATGTGGTATTTAAGCAATGCACCGTCCCTACGATGTGTGATCCTTCCCCATAAATAGGCGATAACGCAGCATAAATACCAAACATGCGTAGCCCTTTGGGTTCTCCCTAGGGGCGATTAACTCTTTGTTGCTCGGTTTTTACTTAGCCCACTACGTTACAAACCTC
>NZ_PNDU01000011.1:0-3891 GCF_005886635.1 Pseudoalteromonas sp. S558
GAAGTTGAAGTAACTGAAATTATGGTTGCAGTTGGCGATACGGTTGAAGAAGATCAATCAATCTTAAACGTTGAAGGCGACAAAGCTGCAATGGAAGTACCAGCTCCATTTGCCGGTACAGTTAAAGAAATTAAAGTAGCCGCTGGCGATAAAGTATCGACTGGCTCATTAATTTTTGTATTTGAAGTTGCAGGTAGCGCGCCAGTAGCAGTATCTGCACCAGCTGAAAAATCAGCACCTGCAGCTGCGGCTAAAACTGAGTCGGCGGCACCAGCAAAAGCAAGTAATGAAAGCTTCACAGAAAACAGCGCGTATGCTCATGCATCGCCAGTTGTTCGCCGTTTAGCGCGTGAGTTTGGTATTAACCTAGCTAACGTTAAAGGCACTGGTCGCAAAGCCCGTATAGTTAAAGAAGACGTGCAAAACTATGTTAAAGCATTAGTTAAGCAAGTTGAATCTGGTCAACTATCAGCAGGTAGTAATGCTGGTGGTAGTGAGCTTGGTTTAATTCCATGGCCTAAAGTCGATTTTGCTAAGTTTGGTGAAATTGAAGAGAAAAAACTATCTCGCATTCAAAAGCTATCAGGCAAAAACTTACACCGTAACTGGGTACAAATCCCACACGTTACACAGTTTGACGAAGCTGATATCACAAGTCTTGAAGTATTTCGTAAAGAGCAAAATGCACTTAGCGAGAAGAAAAAGCTGGGCGTTAAAATCACACCACTTGTGTTTGTGATGAAAGCAGCGGCTAAAGCACTTGCTGAATTTCCAAAATTCAACTCATCGCTTTCTGCAGACGGCGAAAGCTTAATTCTTAAAAAGTACATTAACATTGGTGTTGCAGTGGATACGCCAAACGGTTTAGTTGTACCAGTGTTTAAAGATGTTGATAAAAAAGGCATTATTGAACTATCACGCGAATTAATGGAAGTATCTGTTAAAGCACGTGACGGTAAGCTTACATCGTCTGATATGCAAGGTGGCTGTTTTACTATTTCTAGCCTAGGCGGTATTGGCGGAACGGCATTTACGCCGATTGTTAATGCACCAGAAGTGGCTATTTTAGGTGTATCTAAATCTGAGATGAAACCTAAATGGAATGGTAAAGAGTTTGAACCTAAGCTAATGGTTCCGCTGTCTATGTCATACGATCATAGGGTTATTGACGGCGCATTAGCAGCACGCTTTACTGTAACGCTTGCAAGCTACATGAGTGATATTCGTCAGTTAGTGATGTAACCAATTTAATAAAATTGGTGTACGCAATTAAATAAAATCAAATCCCAGCCAGTTGTTTTTAGCTGGGATTTTTACTATATGCAATGATACAATCTTTGCACTATTTGTGAATTGCTCTGATTTTCTGCCTTGCAGAAACATGGCAGTTAAATTTTAGGGCAATGTCCCGTTCAAACGATTAAGGTAAAAGCATGAGCAACAAATTAAAAACTCAAGTTGTTGTACTAGGCGGTGGTCCTGGTGGTTATTCTGCGGCTTTCCGTGCTGCTGACTTGGGCTTGGAAGTTACATTAGTAGAATCTCGTGAAACATTAGGCGGCGTATGTCTTAATGTTGGTTGTATTCCTTCAAAAGCACTTTTACACGTAGCTAAAGTGATTGATGATGCGGCTGAAATGTCATCTCATGGTGTTACTTTTGGCGCACCAAAAATAGATTTAGACCAAGTTCGTACTTGGAAAGATTCTGTAGTTGGCCAGTTAACTGGTGGACTAGAGGGTATGGCTAAAATGCGTAAAGTGAAAGTCGTATCTGGTTACGGCAAATTCACTGGCAGCAATACTTTAGTAGTTGAAGGCGAGAAAGACTCTACAACTATCACGTTTGATAACGCGATTATTGCAGCAGGTTCTAAACCAGTTAACTTACCTTTCATCCCACAAGATGACCGTGTAATTGATTCAACTGGCGCGCTAGAGCTTAAAGATGTACCAGAAAAACTACTTGTACTTGGTGGTGGTATTATCGGTCTTGAAATGGGTACGGTTTACCGTGCACTAGGTTCTGCAATTGATGTTGTAGAATTTGCTGATCAATTAGTACCAGCAGCTGATAAAGACATTATCAAAATTTACCAAAAATACGTAAGCAAAAAATTCAACGTAATGCTTTCAACAAAAGTTGTTGGCGTTGAAGCTAAAAAAGACGGCTTATACGTAACATTTGAAGGTAAAAACGCACCAGCAGAACCGGTACGTTACGACAAAGTACTTGTTGCAGTTGGCCGTACTCCAAACGGTAACTTACTTGATGCTGAAAAAGCGGGCGTAAATGTTGATGAGCGTGGCTTTATTAATGTTGATAAGCAATTACGTACTAACGTAAGCCATATTTTTGCAATTGGTGACTTAGTTGGCCAACCTATGCTGGCGCATAAAGCGGTTCATGAAGGCCATGTTGCTGCAGAAGTTATTTCTGGTCAGAAGCATTTCTTCGACCCTAAATGTATTCCTTCAATTGCGTACACAGACCCAGAAATCGCTTGGGTAGGTGTTACTGAAAAAGAAGCAAAAGAGCAAGGCTTGAGCATTGAAACTGCGGTATTCCCGTGGGCAGCTTCTGGTCGTGCTATTGCATCATCTCGTACTGAAGGTTCTACTAAACTTATCTTTGATAAAGAAAGTGGCCGTATAATCGGTGGTGCTATGATTGGTATTAACGCGGGCGAAATGCTTGGCGAAATCGGTCTAGGTATTGAAATGGGTGCAGATGGTGAAGACTTAGCGCTTACTATTCATGCTCACCCTACATTGAACGAATCAATCGGCCTTGCAGCTGAAATTTTTGAAGGTTCAATTACTGATTTACCAAACAAAAAAGCAGTTAAAAAGAAGAAGTAATTTAACTTTTTAATTTAGTTTCTAAAAACCCAGCTTTGCTGGGTTTTTTTATGTCTGGTTTTTAATTTAAGAGATGTTGAATTAATTCAATGACTATAAATATAAGATTAAATAGCGATAAGTCGTTACAATGCGCGCTTAATTAATTGAAGGTAAATACAGTGAAAAACTCAGTTTTAGCATTACGCGCTCAACAAATAAGTGAATCCCGTCGAGAGTTTAATGCTCGAGGCGGTAAATTAGATCGCTGTGAGCAATGCTTAATAGCTAAGCACTACTGTATTTGTAAAGGTGTTGAGCATGCAGATTGCGAGGCTGCTGTGTGCTTATTAATGTATCACAATGAAAGCTTTAAACCTTCAAATACAGGGCGTTTGATTGCTGAGATAGTACCAAATAACCACGCTTTTAGATGGGATAGAACAGATCCTAACCCAGCGCTTTTAGCCTTAATAAATGATTCGCAGTATCAGCCGATGGTGGTTTTTCCCGCTGAGGATGTAGAAGAAGGTAGAGCCATCACAGAGGTTAATATTGAATCAGGTAAAAAGCCGCTATTTATATTTTTAGATGGTACATGGCGTGAAGCTAAAAAAATGATTCGTAAAAGCCCGTACTTAGATAACCTACCTGTGCTTTCTGTTACTGCTGATAAACTATCTGATTATCGTCTAAGAGTTGCGCCTCATGCGCATCAATTAGGCACTGCCGAAGTGGCTATTATGGTGCTAGCGCTTGCAGGCGAAATGGATGCATCTTCTAAATTAGAACAGCATTTTATTAAGTTTCGTGATGCGTATTTGCTTGGTAAGCGTAACAAAGGCCGGCCGTTAGAAGGTTAATGTTAAACACAGCTGTAGCTTTAACCTCGAAAGATAAATAACCTGAACTCTGGATAATAAATCTATCTCAAGCAGCTATTTTCAGCGCTAACTGCATTGAATTTACTTGCAATAGGCCAGCTATTGACGCGTAAATTCGCCTTGCTTTCACTGAAAAGCTCTGGCTAGAGAAAATAAATTTAAATATC
>NZ_PNDU01000110.1:0-290 GCF_005886635.1 Pseudoalteromonas sp. S558
TTAAGAACAAAACAAGTTTAACAAGCGAAATTAAAATATAGACACTTTTTTGATTTACAACAGACATTGATCAGACCAATTTCAAAAATTTCGATTTAATTTAAACGCTTAATTCTCTTTAATTTGATAAAATAACATCTCAACTTTGAGGTGTATATGAATCTAAAAATCAAACGGTTAGACCATCACGGTATTGTTTCAGGTGTTATAGAAGACTTAAAAATTGTCAGCCTTTTAGATCAATACTTACCTCAAGACGATAAACAAGAAATCACCCCCGGTGAAGCTGT
>NZ_PNDU01000111.1:0-716 GCF_005886635.1 Pseudoalteromonas sp. S558
AAAAAATATTAACCAATTGGTTGGCTGTTATGGATGTTATTTAAGTGTATTTTTCAAGAGAAATTGTTGAAGGTACTAGCGTGAGAAATTGAATTTTGGTTAAAAACTCAGCATTACTTTTATGATAAAGTTTACAGTCTGCCACAAGGTATTTAGGAGCTTGGCTTTTTTTGAACTCATCAACAAGCGCCTTACTTCGCGCTTTAAAAATAGCGGTGTCTGCGCTGTTACCATCCCAGTTTTTACATGCAAGCGGGATCCCACCATCTTGGCTAACAATGATTTCTTGTACGACTTGTTTTAAATCAGGACGGTGAGCCTTGCTATAGCCATGAGTAATTTTAATGACATTTTCATCACTATCTCCATCATCAAAAGCATATTCACCTGTCAGTGAATGACTCGTTGTATCAAGTGATTCAAAGGTTTTATCAACTTGCTCTATTTCACATGCTTGTCCGGAGACTAATGAAAATAAGCTTTCACAGCCAAACTCGAAGCATTGATCGAGAGTTCTACCAAGTTTGTGACGATTAAAATGTGATGCTTGAACCCCTTCACGAAATAAATGTTCAAGAGGCAAGTTAGTAAAAAATTGAGGGCTGAGTGATAAAGGTCGATTGGCAAAACCGAGTCCATTCATGATCATGCCTTTTACAGCTTCACCGGGGGTGAGTTCTTGTTTATCGTCTTGAGGTAAGTATTGATCTAAAAGG
>NZ_PNDU01000112.1:0-424 GCF_005886635.1 Pseudoalteromonas sp. S558
GCTTTTCCGGAGACTAATGAAAATAAGCTTTCACAGCCAAACTCGAAGCATTGATCGAGAGTTCTACCAAGTTTGTGACGATTAAAATGTGATGCTTGAACCCCTTCACGAAATAAATGCTCAAGAGGCAAGTTAGTAAAAAATTGAGGGCTGAGTGATAAAGGTCGATTGGCAAAACCGAGTCCATTCATGATCATGCCTTTTACAGCTTCACCGGGGGTGATTTCTTGTTTATCGTCTTGAGGTAAGTATTGATCTAAAAGGCTGACAATTTTTAAGTCTTCTATAACACCTGAAACAATACCGTGATGGTCTAACCGTTTGATTTTTAGATTCATATACACCTAAAAGTTGAGAGGATAATATAACTAATTTAAAGATAATTAATTCGAAATTTTTTTATTTTGTGTTATCTATGTGTGTG
>NZ_PNDU01000113.1:0-28011 GCF_005886635.1 Pseudoalteromonas sp. S558
ATACATTTATTTTGTAGACGCGCAGCTTGCTGGCGTGACGACCTATCACTTAAAACGTAATTTTGGAGGTTTATTTTGAGTAATCTTATTTTTTCAGACTCATTTATTAACGGTGAATTTTATAAAACGGACACGCATTTTAGCGTTAACGATCCCGCTACCGAAAAAAGTATTGTTGATGTAAGCGATATTGACGAGCAGGGTGTAAATAGCGCAATAATCGCAGCACAAGGGGCTTTTATTAAGTTAAAAGCCACGAATGCCACCGAGCGAAGTGAAACGCTGATGCGCTGGTATGAGCTAGTTATAAAGCACAAGCAAACACTTGCAGAGCTAATGACCAAAGAGCAAGGTAAACCACTCAAAGAATCCCTTGGTGAGATTGATTATGGTGCAGGTTTTATCAAATGGTTTGCCGAAGAGGCTAAACGTAGTTACGGCGATGTAATTCCGCCAACAGATAACACCCATAGGTTAACTAGCTTTAAGCAACCAGTAGGTGTTGTCGCTGGTATAACGCCTTGGAACTTCCCAGTAGCTATGGTCACACGAAAAGTTGCGCCCGCTTACGCAGCAGGCTGTAGCTTTATATTAAAACCTTCTGAACACACGCCGCTTTGCGCCATTGCACTCGCTTATCTAGCCGATCAAGCTGGTTTTGTAAAAGGTGCATTTAACGTGCTTGTATCGCAAGATGCTAAAACAGTAGGAAAAATGCTGACTGACTCAGGCGTTGTTCGTAAATTCACATTTACCGGCTCCACAGGTGTAGGTAAGCAGTTACTATCACAGTGCGCTTCTACCATTAAACGTACTTCAATGGAACTTGGCGGTAACGCGCCTTTTATTATTTTTGATAGTGCTGAATTAGATGAAGTCGTTGAAGGGTTAATGGCGGCTAAATTTAGAAATAGCGGACAGGCCTGTGTTGCTGCAAACCGTATTTTTATACAGCGTAATATTCTCGACAAAGTACTTTCAAAAATCACCCCTAAGGTTACCGCATTAAAAGTAGCAAATGGTTTTGAAGACGATGTTGATATTGGTCCACTCATTTACCCTAAAGCAAAAGAGAAAGTACAACAGTTAATACAAGATGCACTCGATAAAGGCGCTACCCTTATTGGCGATAATAGTGATTTAGGTGGCAGCTTTCAAAATCCATTAATAGTAAATAATGTAACCACTGAGATGGATATTTACCACGAAGAGGTATTTGGCCCAGTATTAACGGTTATTCCTTTTGATGAAGAAAGCGAAGTGCTTGCGCTTGCTAACGATGTACCATTTGGTTTAGCAGCGTATTTTTACAGCCAGAATATCAAGCAAATTTACCGAATAAGTGAAGGACTTGAATTTGGCATGATCGGTGTAAATGAAGGTGTTATATCAAACCCTGTTGCACCATTTGGTGGTGTAAAGCAATCAGGTTTAGGGCGCGAAGGAGGGCACCAAGGGCTTGATGAATACCTAGAAGAAAAATACGTGTGCATTAAGATTTAGCACACTTGCAAGCGCGGCCAAGGCTGCGCTTATCTTTTTGCAGTAAATAGCTCAGCCAACTTGGTTTATTACACTAATGTGGCAGATATATGATCTTTACTCTTTGCTGTTGCCTCACAAAGCCCTAAATGCTACCTTTGCAGCAGCATATTTGTTAAATAAAAATTAATAAAAAAAGAATTTCTATAAGTAGAAATAACCCCGTGTGTAAATGCCACCGCAAGGTGGCATTTTTTTGGGCTTTTCGGATTTATCCCCCGCCGTTTACTGCGAAGTATTAAACACCACCTGTTTAAAAAGCGAACGATAGTTATATTGTTAAAAATATTATCATATTCGTTTGTATATCCCGTAGTTCTAACCTTCTCTTACAAGCATTATAAGTAATTTAATCAGTAACATCAGTGCTCTACTTTATGGAAAGTATATGCTTTGTTGTATAGGACTTTTTAAAGTTCATCTGTTAAAATTGGATAATTATTCTATTTTTTCGTAAAAAATCACATAAACGTAATATACCGTTTGAATTATTTCTCCTAAATATCAACACTTTTTAGTTAATAGGTGCCTACAGCTTTGAAGTTATTAAATTTTATTTGATATCAGGACTAGCAAAGTTCAGAGGGACAAATATGTCTATCAAAATTTGCACTCGAACTACTTTGTTATTTAGCTACTCAAATTGTAAATATGTAACACTAGTTGTGAAATAACCGGACTTTTAATGATTCAGAGAATCATGATGAGTTGGTAGATCAATATATTAAAGCAAGCTGATACGAACAAGTATTGATGGAAAACATATTTATCTATTTGTGCACAATTAAAGGTTTGGGTGAATTTAAAACGCCATTGAATATGGTAATATCCGGTAATAAAGCTGATAAGCAAAATGATATAGGGGATAAAGCCTTTTATCTGGTAGTGATTAGCGAAAGTTTTAGAGTAAATCAAGCTCCAAAACTCTTAAAAGGATTAACATGAAATATTTAGTAACAGGTGCTGCTGGTTTTATTGGCTCTGCGGTTATACGTCATATTATTGAAAATACAAAAGATTCAGCTATCAATTTAGATAAGTTAACTTATGCTGGTAATTTAGAGTCACTTAAATCTGTTGAACAGAGTGAACGTTATTTTTTTGAACAGGTAGATATTTGCGATCGTATAGAACTTGACCGTGTTTTCAAGCAGCATCGACCGGATGCTGTAATGCATTTGGCAGCAGAAAGCCATGTCGATCGTTCAATTACTGGTCCTGCTGAGTTTATTCAAACAAATATAATCGGTACTTATAATTTACTGGAAGCTGCTCGAGAATACTGGAATACGCTAGAAAATGACGCTAAACAAAAGTTTAGGTTCCATCATATATCAACAGATGAAGTCTATGGTGATTTGCCACATCCTGATGATGTGTCTAGAGAGATTGATTCTTCAAATTATGTGCGTAACTCATCAAAGGATTTGCCATTATTTACTGAGCAAACAGCTTATGCCCCTAGTAGCCCTTATTCAGCAAGCAAAGCATCAAGTGATCATTTAGTTAGAGCTTGGTCGCGAACTTATGATTTCCCGACGATCGTTACTAATTGTTCAAATAATTACGGTCCATACCATTTTCCTGAAAAGCTAATTCCGTTAGTTATACTGAATGCTTTAGAGGGTAAAGAGCTTCCTATTTATGGTAAAGGAGACCAGATCCGTGATTGGTTGTATGTCGAAGATCATGCTCGTGCACTTTACAAAGTAGTGACGGAGGGGAGAGTTGGGGAGACTTATAATATTGGTGGCCATAACGAAATGCAGAATATTGAAGTCGTGAGAACGATTTGCGATATTTTAGATGAGCTAGCGCCAAGTAAACTTCGAGAGATAAAATGTAAAAGCGGGAAGCCTGTAAGTACATATTCTTCACTGATAAGTTACGTTAGCGACCGTCCTGGTCATGATCGACGTTATGCAATAGATTCAACAAAGATAGATAATGAACTAAATTGGAAGCCGGTCGAAACATTTGCAACCGGTTTACGTAAAACAGTTGAATGGTATCTAGATAATCAAAAGTGGTGTCAAAACGTACAAGATGGTTCATACCAACGAGAGCGCCTTGGTGAAATTAGCCTTAAAAAAAAGGAGCAGTAAAATGAAAGGTATCATTCTAGCAGGTGGATCTGGTACGCGCTTATACCCGTTAACTCGTGGTGTTTCAAAACAACTATTACCTTTGTACGACAAACCAATGGTTTATTATCCATTGTCTACATTAATGCTTGCAGGGATCAAAGATATACTAATTATAACGACACCTGAAGATCTCCAAAGCTTTAAGCGAATTTTAGGTGATGGTTCTGATTTTGGTATTAAATTAGAATATGCAGTACAGCCAAGCCCTGAGGGTTTAGCCCAAGCATTTATTATTGGCGAAGAGTTTATTGGCAGTAGTTCAGTATGCTTAGTTTTAGGTGATAATATTTTTTATGGGCAAGGTTTTCCTAAAACGTTAGCTAGCGCAAGCCATCGGCAAAGTGGCGCAACAGTGTTTGGTTATCATGTTAAAGACCCTGAGCGATTTGGTGTTGTTGAGTTTAATCAAAACCTAAAAGCTATTTCTATTGAGGAAAAACCAGAAAAACCAAAGTCCAATTTTGCCGTTACGGGGCTGTATTTTTATGATAACTCGGTGATTGAAAAAGCAAAACAAGTCAAACCTTCTCTACGTGGGGAGCTAGAAATAACTAGTATCAATCAAATGTATTTAGATGAAGGGACCCTGCATGTAGAGCTTTTAGGTCGTGGTTTTGCTTGGCTTGATACCGGAACTCATGAAAGCCTACATGAAGCCTCTAATTTTGTACAAACAATTCAGCATGTTCAAGGACTTAAAATTGCTTGTCTTGAGGAAATTGCATGGCGAAATAATTGGTTAACAGCAGAGCAAATTATTTCGCTAGCGGAGCCAATGAGAAAAAATGAGTATGGTCGATATCTCATTCAGTTAGTTAGTAATAAAATACATGCATGACAAAAGAAAAGTTAAAAGTGGTTTCATTTGGAGTGCATTAGATAGTTTAGGAACACAAGCAATAGCTTTAACCACCAGTTTAATACTGGCTAATATTCTAGGACCTGCTGTGTTTGGCTTAATTGCCATGCTGACTATATTTATAGCTCTTGCTAATGTATTTATTAATAGTGGGTTTACTGCTGCGTTGATACGAAAAGTTGATAGAGATGAGTCTGACTTTGCGACTACTTTTTATTTTAGTCTAGGAGTATCAATCGGTTGCTATTTACTACTGTTTTTTTGTGCTCCATATATAGCGCAATTTTATCAAGAACCAGAATTAACCCAATTAACGCGGGTAATTGCATTAATTATAATAATTAATACTTTTTCTGCGATTCCAATTGTAAAGCTCAGCGTAAATTTAAATTTTAAAACGCAAGCTAAATGTAATTTTGTAGGCCTTATTTGTAGTGGTATTTTAGCTTTGATTTTAGCTTATTTAGATTATGGAGTGTGGACTCTAGTTGCCCAGCAAGTTGCATTAGCGGTTATAAATGTATTAATGTTAAATTTATTGGCACCTTGGTGGCCTAAGCAAAAATTTTCAAAAAAATCTTTTAAAAAATTATTTAAATTTGGTTCAAAACTACTTTTATCTGGTTTACTCGATACTATTTATAATAATATTTATAGCTTAATTATAGGTAAACAGTTTACTGCAATTCAACTTGGGTTATTTAATCAAGCCAATCGGTTATCCAGTTTACCTGCTACTACCTTGACTGGGGTGATTCAAAAGGTAACCTACCCGATGTTAAGTGCTATGCAGCATGATACAAAAAAACTAGATGCATCATACTTACTAACCTTACAATTTGCAGCTGTTGTTATATTCCCAACTATGTTTGGGTTATGTATCATCGCCGAACCACTTATTAATATTTTATTGGGTCAAGAATGGCAAGGCAGTGCTGAACTTGTCAGTATTATTACAATGGCATTAGTACTTTACCCTATTCATGCAATTAATTTAAATATGTTGCAAGTAAAAGGGCGTTCGGATCTTTTTTTAAAGCTAGAAATCATAAAGAAAATAACTATTACGCTAATACTTATTATCACTGTACCAATGGGTATAAAAGCAATGTGCATTGGAATGGTTGTGAGCTCTTATTTGGCTTTATTTATTAATACTTATTACACAGGGAAACTTTCAAGTTTAACTGCTTATAATCAATTTGTTACTTTGTTGCCTATTGCTCTTATAACCGCTTTCTCTGCCCTTTTAGGGTACACAATTGGTATAGGTGGTAGTAGTAATGTAATTCAAATAGTAACCATGTTAAGCGTTGCTTTGGGATCTTACATTGCCATGATGTTACTAATGCAGCGGCCATTGCTTATCACTTTAAAATACACATTAAAATCTTAATCTTATATTGGATCCATAATAAATGATTGCTTTAAACAACCCAGTAAAACCTAACTTAAAAAAACTGCAGAAATTACTTGAAAAAATAAATGCTAGTAGTTGGTTTACTAATTTTGGACCAATGCACAAAGAACTAACAGAAAGATTAGAAGACTACTTATGTGTACAGAATCTATTACTTACAAATAACGGTACATCAGCATTGCAAGTGGCAGGAAGAGCGCTTAATAGTAAATCGATAATTTCAACACCATTTAGCTTTATTGCTACTGCTAGTGCATTTAAATGGCAAAAAGATGAACTCGCTTTCGCTGATATTGATTCAAAAAGTTTAAATATTTGTCCACAAGCAATAAAAGCTGCCTACGAGGACGGGTGTAAGGCAGACACACTAGTTGCTACACATGTGTATGGCAATCCATGTGATGTAAATGCATTAAAGGTACTTGCAGAAAAAAATAATTTCAAAATTATTTATGATGCTGCCCATGCTTTTGGTGTGAAAGTTAACGAACAATCAGTATTAAATTATGGTGATGCAAGTACGCTAAGCTTTCATGCAACTAAAGTTTTTCATACGGTTGAAGGCGGAGCTATTATTTTTAAAGATAGAGCTAATTATGAAAAAGCAGAGCGGCTCATAAATTTTGGCATTTGTCATGACGAAGGTGAAACTCACATCGGTATTAATGCGAAAATGAATGAATACCAAGCTGCAGTTGGGTTAATTAACTTGGAAGAAATAGATAATGTACTTAATCACCGTACAGAATTATTTTATGCATATAGGCAGGGTTTAAAAGATGTAGTGACGTTACCTATTTGGCATCCAGAATCTAATGCCAATGGCGCATATATGCCTATACTGCTAAAAAACAAAAAACAGTTAAAAGGGGTTACTCAGGCATTAGATGAGAAAAACATTCAAAGTCGTCATTACTTTTCACCATCATTAGATACAATATTTGTCAACGATCACAATTATGGTACATCCAATAGCTTAAAAGCATCGGAGAGTATTTTGTGCTTACCCTTACATGCACATTTGAAATTACAAGATATTGCGTTCGTGATTGAAAATGTAAAAAAAGGATTATAAGTATGGCATTTTATACGCAAACAGAATTGGAAGCTCTGGGATTTAAATATCTAGGTATGAATGTTAAATTATCAAAGTTAGCGTCCATTTATAATGTAGGTAATATAGAAATTGGTGACAATAGCCGAATTGATGATTTTTGTATTTTATCAGCTGGAAAAGAAGGTATTTGCATAGGAAAGCATGTCCATATTGGGGTTTATACGTCATTAATAGGCGCAGGAAGAATCGTAATGGAAGATTATACTTGTTTATCATCAAAGTGCTCACTGTACTCAAGTAATGATGATTATTCAGGCGAATTTATGACAAACCCAACCGTTCCCAGTAGGTACACAAATGTTAGTCATGCATCAGTAACGATTAAAAAACACAGCTTAATTGGAGCCGGTTGTGTTATTTTACCAGGTGTAATAATTGGGGAATGTGTTGCAGTTGGATCGCTATCCTTGGTAAATAAATCCTTAGAATCTGGTTTTATTTATATTGGGCAACCAGCTAAAAAAATAAAAAAACGTAGTCGAAACTGTGAAATACTTGGAAGTGAATTATGTTTGAAAGGTTAATTGCACCTAGCACAGAGCAACAAATTACAAAACACTGGCAATATAGTGATAAAGTGTACACTTCTATAATTTGTACAACATTCAATCAAGAGGACTACATAAGAGACGCTATTAATGGTTTTCTTGCCCAGATTACGCAGTATAAATTTGAAATCATTATTCATGATGATTTATCAACTGATAATACACGGCTTATAATTAAAGAGTATCAGCAAAAATACCCATCAATTATTAAGTTGGTATTACAAGATGTAAACCAGTTTTCAATGAATATTAACCTACCTTTTAAATATTCGCTAGCTATAGCGAAGGGGGAGTATGTTGCTCTTTGTGAAGGTGATGATTTTTGGGTTGATAGTAGTAAGCTACAAAAACAACTTATTGAGTTAAATAAAAGAACAAATGTGAACTTGTGTGTGCACAATGCATTTACTATCAATTCAGAGGGGATGGCTCACCCCTCATATCAATTTCCTGTTAGAGATAACTCAACTCATGTCATTGATTATATTGAAATATATAAAATTCATTCTCAATTTTCTCCGACAGCATCAATGTTTATCAGAAAAAGTACTTTAGATAGCCTACCTAATTTTTTTTATGATGCACCAATTGGAGACTTTTTTCTAGAAGCATTATCAGGCATTAACGGTGTTGTTTATTTACATGAAAAAATGAGTGTATATAGACGGGAAAGTCATAACTCTTGGTCATCTGAGACGATAAATAATATTAACAAGCTAAAGAAACATAATATTTGCATGCTAGAGGCAATCGAACGGCTTGAATGTTACACCAAAGGTAAATATTCAAGTTACATACAGCTTAAAAAGCAGTTCATATATGGACAATTATGTATGCAGAGTTTACTTCAGCATAAGTATTTAGAAGCAGTGAAGTACTTCAATAAATATTGCTCTAAAGGCTTTCATTTAAAGTCTTTATTAAGTTTAGTGTACCGTTGCTTTAAAACGTTCTTGAGGCGAAGAGTCTTTTAATTAAGATATAGCCTGTTTTTATGGAGTTAAATTAGGGCCAGTTTTTTCTTTAAATTCACAGCGTGTGTTTAACTTCTACGCACGATTGAGCTTAAGTAATGTCTGATTCGCATATAATGCTATAACGACGTTAGCAGTACGCGGAAGTTTACTCTGTTTTTATTTAGCCCATTGAGTTAAATAAATTTGCACCTAAAAGGCCAGTAGGCTTTAGCATTTCCAAATGTACTATTAATTGTTTCCTCTTAAACTAACAGCATTCAATCTGACGTTTCTATTGCAATAAAATTACTAGCTAATAGTTATTAGGGATGATTATATTTCGGGAGGCAGTTTATAACTGCGTTTTTTTGATTTCAAGAGTGTACAGGTTTGTAATGCAAAAGCATGATAAGGAATCTCAGCCACAACACCAGTGGCATAAAATTTGTCAATAAGAGCGCTTAAAATAAGTAAGACCTACCTTCAACACTCCCTAGGGCCTGAAGCTTTTAAGTTGATCAACAAACAGAAAAGTCGTGAAGGTGCGAATATATCAGAGGTGGCCCATCAATTTGAGCCTATGTATAAGCTAGCATCTAATTTATTTTAATTTTTACTTTTTGATATTTTAGAGGGGTCTATATAAAACCACAGAGTGAGTTTAACTCCGAAAACTTTATGTGGTTAGATCATTTCTTTATATTTAGTTTTTTAAAAAACTTAAGGGTAATTTAGTTATTAGTTGAACAGATTTTTTATTGATATTTCAGAGGATTACTTTATAAAAAATTGGGGCGATTGACGGGGCTTGAACCCGCGACAACCGGAATCACAATCCGGGGCTCTACCAACTGAGCTACAACCGCCACAACACACCTTGTTTGGTGTGGCGCGCATAATACATAAAATAATGAATTTTGTGAAGCTTTTTTGTAAAAAAACAAAATAAAATAAAATGACTGCTTAGGTCTCAAAATATTAGCTATAGTGTGTTGGTTTTTAATTCACCTAAAATTGAGGACACAAGTTTCATCGGTAGTGAGAATTCATTATTTTATGAGAATGGATTGTAAATTAATGTATGATAACGCTTAAAATTGCTTAATAAATAATATTTGGAGTAAATATGGATTCAGTACTTAATTGGCTTAACGAAAACTCAGGCCTGATATTACATTATGGTATTCAGGCTGTTGTTGCGCTTGTTATCTTTTTGCTTGGTAGTCGTATCGCTAAGTTTTGTGCTCGTTTAACTGAAAAAGCGTTCGACAAAAAGAAAGTCGACAAAGCGGTTGGATCATTTGTTTCAAGTATTGTGTACACACTTGTTTTTGCTGTCACCATTTTAATGGCACTTTCGCAAATTGGTATCGAAACCACATCGTTCATTGCTATTTTAGGTGCCGCTGGTTTAGCTGTAGGTTTGGCATTACAGGGCTCGCTTTCTAATTTTGCATCTGGCGTCCTCATTATTTTACTTCGCCCGTTTAAATCGGGTGATTATGTAGAAGCAGGCGGCAAAGCTGGAACAATTAAAAAAATCGAAATATTTTCAACTGAAATGCGTACCCCAGATAATAAAGTTATCATCATGCCAAATTCGCAAATAATGTCGGGCGCTATTACTAACTTCTCACGAGAGACTACTCGTCGTATTGATTTAGTCATTGGTGTTGGTTACGACGCTGATTTACGCCAAGCAAAAGAAGTATTAAAATCTGTACTCGATGCAGAAGCGCGTTTACTAAAAGACCCTGCTTACACTGTAGCTGTATCTGAGTTAGGTGATTCAAGCGTAAACTTTATTGTTCGTCCTTGGGTTAACTCAGCTGACTATTGGCCTACATATTGGTCTTTAATGGAAAATATTAAAATTGCATTAGATGAAGCCGACATTACAATTCCATTTCCACAAATGGATGTTCATTTACACAAACAAGACTAATTTTAAAATGCTTGGCTGTTTTTTGATTGCTTGAGTAACACAATAGCTCATAAACATAATCGTTTATGAGCTATTTAGCTTGCTCTAACAAGCCATGCTTTAATAAAATAGGCGCAAATTAATACAAAGGTTATTTTTAATGAAATTAAAGTTTTTATCAGCTGTAGTTGCAGTATCTGTAGCAACTAACGCATTCGCAGAAGACGCAGTATCTGAGCAAAAAACGTGGGAAGTCACTAGTGAGCTAGGCGCAATTATCACCAGCGGTAACACCGAAACAACCACACTCAAAGGTGGCATTAAAATACAGCATAATTTAGAAAGCTGGAACAATGAGTACAAAATCGACGGTATCTACAAAGAAGATGAAGTTGAAAATGATAACGGCAGCAAAGAAAAACAGCGTACAAACGAAAAGTACTCTATTTCTGCTCAAGGTAATTACAAATTAAATGAAAAACACGCTCACCTATTCATTTATGGTTCACACGTATCAGACTACTTTGGCTCATACAGAAGTGAATCAGTAATTTCTGCAGGTTATGGCTTGCGTTTATTAAATGAAAAAACGATGTGGTTGAGCGCCGAGATAGGCCCAGGTTATAAGCATTTCACATACCCTGACGACAGCACAGAAACAGATGATAGCGGCAAGCTACTCGCTGGCGAGTCTGACGGAGAAGTCATTGCGCTTGGTAAGTTAGATTACAACTGGAAAATTTCAGATAATGCACGTTTCACTCAGTTAGTGGCTATCGAATATGGTGATACAAATACTAAAACTCGCTCTGAAACTGCGTTACTAGCAAAAATCAACGGCTCACTACAAATGAAAGTTGCTTACAACATTATAAACAACTCAGACGTTGCCGATGATAAAGAGAGCACAGATACTGAAACATCATTAACACTTGTTTACAGTTTTTAACACCGTTATAGGATATATAATGGGTAAGCATGCTTACCCATTTTTTTTACTTAAAAAATAATGTAACATGCTGCGGCTCTCTTTATCTTTTTACTGGAAGGAAACTTTGTGAAGTTAATTAAATTTTTTTCGGCGATACTGTTTTTCAGTACCTTACTATCGTTTTCTGTATTAAGTGCAGAGCAGGGGGTTCAGCCCACAGAACAGCAGCTAGAGCAATTTAAAAAACTGCCTGAGTCCCAACAAAAATCATTAGCAAAAAAGTACGGAATTGATTTATCCGCGTTGGAGCAGTCAAAAGATAAAAATTCTGAGGGTAAGCAGCTAATGCCTTCGGTTTTTCCTCGAAATGATAAAAATAAAATTGATGATGAAGAGTTTCAAACAGACGAAGAGAAATTCAAACCTAAATCTGATGAGCTCAAGCCATTTGGGTATGAGCTCTTCTCAGGCGAGCCAACCTCTTTTACACCATCTGAAAATGCTTTAGTACCTAATAATTACATAGTTGGGCCCGGTGATACATTTACTATCAATTTATATGGTAAAGAGTCTTCAAATGAAGAAGTAGAAGTTGATAGAGAGGGACGTCTAGCTATTGATAAACTGCAACCGGTAACTGTAACTGGGATGGAGTATAGTGAAGTAGTTAATCTCATTAAAACAAAAGTAGAGAAGGAAATGATTGGTATACAATCATTTGTTTCAATGGGAAAAACTAGAAGTATAAGAGTGATGGTTCTTGGTGAAGCTCATCTGTCAGGCGCATATACTATCCCTGCATTATCTTCAATTTCGCATGCGCTCTTTGTAAGTGGTGGTATTTCTGAAATTGGCTCATTGCGTAACATCCAATTAAAGCGTGCGGGGAAAACCGTTCAAACACTTGATTTGTATGATTTGCTTATTAAGGGCGATAGTTCTGCCGATGTTATTTTAAGACCGGGTGACGTTGTTTTTATACCAACAGTAGGTAAGCAAGTTACTGTTGATGGGGAGGTTCGCAGGCCAGCTATTTTTGAATTAAAAAATAATGAGTCGGTTAGCGATTTAATCACAATGGCGGGTGGCTTTAATGGTGCGGCTTATCCACAAAAAACGGTTGTAGAGCGCTATACTGGAAATAGTTTTAAAACTATTTTACAAATAGATTTAACTAGTAAAAACTCGAGTTATATCGCAAAGAACGGCGATAAAATCAAAGTTCCTTCTTCTAGCGAAGAGCTAAATGAAGCTGTTACTTTACTTGGAGCTGTGACCTACCCTGGTAATTATTCATGGAAGCAAGGAGATAAAGTAAGCCGTTTATTTTCTTCGATAAAGAGTGATTTATTACCGGTCGCTGATTATGAATACGCTTTGATTGTGAGAGAAGTTAATGTCAAAGGTGATATTGAAATTCATCAATTTTCTCCAATAAAAGCAATTGCACGTGATGAGCAAGAAGATATAAAGCTTCAGGCTAGAGATAAAATAATTGTTTTCAGTCGCTTCCAATCGAAAGAAGAAGAAGAAACGGCATTGGATTCACTTGCTCTGACTCAGGAGCAAATTAAGCTCAGAGAAAGAATGAAGTTGTGGAGTGAATATGAAGAGAAGAAGTTTTATGAATTTATAGATCTTGGTGATCCGCTTGACAAAGAGCTTGCTGAGCAAGTTGAAAAAGAATTGGAAGAAGAAGAAAAAAATAAAGTCACTGCAATAACAGATATTTTAAATAAAAAGATTGAGTTGAAAGATGAAGAATACGCATATTTTAGCCGAGAGCGTCTTCTTAAGCCTATTTTAGCAAAATTAAATCAGCAATCTGGTTACAAAAGTAAAGTACAAATTTACGCTATAAGAGGTGAAGTTTATCATGAAGGTATTTACCCTCGTCCTGTTAATGCCAACGTTAGTAAAGCGGTTGCATCAGCCGGTGGCTTAAAAGAATCAGCTTTTCTTGATAGTGCTGAAATAACACGATTTTCGTTAACAAACTCAGCAATGTTAGAACATGTTAATGTTAATTTGGACGAGGCTGTTACTAATCCAAATAATCAAAAGTTTGCAGTGAAAAGCAAAGATTCAATAAATGTTTACCCAATACCTAACTGGCAAAAAGGGTTAAAAGTTAGCTTGTATGGCGAAGTTAAATTTCCTGGTGATTATGATATTCGTAAGGGCGAAAGCTTACGAGATGTCATAAAAAGAGCGGGTGGGTTTACTGAGTTTTCTTATCCAGAAGGCGCTGTATTTACACGTGAAACTCTTCGCTTTCAGCAGCAGCAGCAGCTAAATAAGTTATCAGAAGATTTGCGTCGAGATGTTACTTCAAAGAGTTTTAACAGTTCAATTACTGACTCATCATTGAGTTATGACGATATGAACAGCTTAATTAATGACTTGGCCAAGGTAAAAGCTGTAGGGCGCTTGGTAATTAATTTACCGGCTATTGTAAATGGTAAACTAGACATTCCGTTAGAAGATAGTGATACGCTTTATATACCAAGTAAACAAAATAGTATTAATGTTGTTGGCGAAGTTAACTTTTCAAGCTCGCATTTATTTGACTCTTCGTTATCGGTTGATGATTACATTGATAGAAGTGGTGGCTTCAAGCAGCGCGCAGATGAAGACAGAGTTTACATCATCAAAGCAAGTGGTTTGGTTAAAATTCCAAGCAATAATTCTTGGTTTGCTGTTAATCGCTCTGAATTATTAGAACCAGGTGATACTGTTGTCGTTCCTCTGGACACAGAGCATGTTGATAACTTAACTCTATGGAGTACAGCAACACAGATCCTTTATCAAATGGGTGTAGCAGTTGCTGCCGTAGGTTCTCTGTAAATGCACCGATTAGTTACATTGTAATGAAGGTGTTTTTAGTAAAAAAAATAAAGCACTTAATCCAGAACTTCCAGAACATAATGCTACCTTTATGTTCTGGAAGTGGTTTTGCTTCAAGCTTATATTTTACTATCTTTTCAAGAGATTTTTATTATGAGCATAAGGCTGTTTTACAAGCTCAGATAGCTTACTCAAAAAGTAGCGGCATACATGGCGACAGTAGTGCATTACTAAGAAGAAACATTCATCGTCTGGAAAAAGGCTTGATAATGCGTCCAAGACGGAATATTTTTGCTTTGGAATATTTATTAGAGACAGTTGAGGTATACAAGAGTGCGGGTTCTCGCAAAGGGTTTAGTATATCTGAACTTATGTGGGCTAAATCTATACTAGATGAATACTTTTTGGTAGTAGATTGTAATCACCCTGATATTTTTTATGCAAGCCAAGTTTACTTTAAAATTAAGTTACCTGACGTTATTGGACAAACTAAGAAACTTCCATATATACAAGTTGATAAAGCTAAGCATAATGTTAGTTATAATCAGTTCATGGATCTATGTTTAGCTCGGCGTTCAACGCGGTGGTTTGATCAAAAAAATGTAGAAGACGAAAAAATTCAACAAGCAGCTTCTATCGCGTTACAGGCCCCTAGCGCATGTAATCGACAACCGTATGAATTTTATATGGTTCAAAGTCAGCCCTTATTGTCTCAGTTAGTAACTTTGCCTGGAGGAACTGCTGGTTTTGCAACTAATATTCCCTGCTTAATTGCTGTCGTAGGAGATCTATCGTATTACCCACACGCTAGAGATAGACATGTCATCTATATTGATGGCTCATTAGCGAGTATGCAATTTATGCTTGCACTTGAAACTTTGGGCTTGGCTAGTTGTCCTATCAACTGGCCTGAACTACACACATTAGATGCTAAAGTAGCGAAGTTATTAGGGCTGCCTCAATATAAACGTGTTGTCATGTTTATAGCGGTCGGTTACCCCGATAAATCTGGGTATATTGCTTACTCAGAAAAAAAAGCATCCGCAGATATAGTAAGAAAGCTTTAAACCAATCATCGACACTAAAAAGCTCAGTTGATACAATTAAATGATTTAAATTATTGGAGTATATAATGAAAAAAAATAATGGTTTTAGCTTAATGGAGCTAATGATTGTACTAATTATTTTAGGCTTATTAGGTTCATTGATTGCCCCGAAATTATTTTCTAAAGTGAGTTCTTCTAAAATTAAAACAGCAATAGCACAAATGCAAATGTTTGAAACTGCGATTGATACATACCGACTAGACACTGGGACTGTACCATCAACATTAGAAGCTCTTAGAAAAAGTGACTCACCTAGCTGGGATGGCCCATATTTACCAAAAGATATTCCTTTAGATCCTTGGGGTAAAGTATATATTTATAAAGTACCTGGCGATAATGACTCGCTCTATACAATAATGAGTTATGGTCTTGACGGTCAACCAGGTGGCACAGACGAAAGTTCGGATATTATCCATAAATGATCGATTTAGCGCAGTTATTGGTATCAGAGTTTAAAATAACTCAAGGTGATTTAGACAAAGCCAAGTTATATCAAAGTAAATACGATGGCCGTTTAGAGCAGATTTTAGTTAACATGGGGTGTTTAACTGAAGACGATTTAGCACCTTTATATAGTAAACTACTTGGTTATTCTCTATTTGAACCGCAAAACCATCCTAATTGGAGCATACCTGAAAATGCTACTTTAGACGTCATGCTGCGCTTAAAATCACTCAATTGTTTATTGGTAGAGATTACTGATACTAGTTGGTCTTTGGCATGTAAAGATCCGCTTTCTTTAGAACTTGCCCAGTACGTACAGCAACTTAATATATCGGTAAATATTTTTGTTGCTAGCGAAGCCCAACTGCAAAGCTTTTTTTATGAAATACAAAGTAATTCAGAAAGTAATATAGACGACGATGAACTAACAGGTGATGAGGAAGCAAGATTACGAGAGCTTGCATCAGAAGCGCCTACAGTAAACTTACTTAATTCATTAATAACTAAAGCACTAGCAAGGGGAGCATCTGACATGCATTTAGAACCTCATGCTGGGCGTTTTAGAGTCCGTTATCGTATTGACGGCGTATTGCACGAAGTTGAAAAACTTGCACCTAAAATGCAGTTACCAATAACAACGCGTTTAAAAATACTATCAGGAATGGACATAGCTGAAAAGCGCCGTCCGCAGGATGGGAAAATAGAAATGCGTATAGCAAACCAAGAGTTAGATATACGTGTATCAGCTTTACCTCTTAATGATGGTGAAAGCATTGTGTTGCGATTTTTATTGAAAGAGTCAATACGTTACGATATGTCAGTGCTTGGGTTGTCGGCTGATACACAAAGCTTAATACAACAAGATTTAGTTAAAACAACGGGTGTAATTTTATTAACAGGTCCAACAGGTTCCGGTAAAACTACAACCTTGTATACATTTTTAAATGAACTAAATCGCCCTGATGTAAAAATAATTACCTTAGAAGATCCTGTCGAGTATCAACTAGAAGGTGTAAACCAAGTACAGGTAAATACAGACATAGGTTTCGACTTTGCAGCAGGCCTGCGTTCTATTGTCCGTCAAGACCCAGATATAATCATGGTTGGCGAAATCCGAGACGCCGAAACCGCACGAATAGCTCTACAGTCGGCATTAACAGGCCATTTAGTATTTAGTACAGTACATACTAACGATGCAGCTAGTGCTTACACTCGTTTGCTTGATTTAGGGGTTGAAGAGTTTTTACTTAATGCGGCATTAGTGTCTGTTGTGGCGCAGCGTTTGGCAAGGCGTTTATGCCATCATTGTTCAAAGCCGGCCGATGATATTGAAGAGTTACTAACTCGATATCCATTACAACAAGTAGCTAAAAACTCAGGTATTATTGAACTCAATATTCAACAAGCAGTGGGTTGTGAACAATGTAATGGTTCAGGTTTTAAAGGGCGAATAGCTATAAATGAATATTTGCGTTGTGATGATGTTATTAAACAAATACCAAAAAATGATCAGTTTATTACAAAAGCGCAGGCTCATAACGAAAGCTTAAAGCGTAGAAATTTAATGCAAGATGGCCTTTATAAAGTTATTACAGGTGTAACGACTATAGATGAAGTACTTAGAGTTGCAGGCTAATGGAATTCGAGTATAAAGCAATTGATGCTCATGGGGCGCGTCACCAAGGTGCAATTACTGCGCAAAGTAAAGCCCAAGCGCAAAAAAAACTATTTGAAGAAGGGCTCAATGCGCTTTCAATAACGCCTATAGCAAAAGAAAATAGTTTAGCGGGTTTATTTGGGCAAAAGGTAAGCCTCGATCAGTTAGAGTTTTTTACCAGCGAACTTGCATTATTACTCGAAAGTGGGATTCGAGTTGACCGTGGTATTGATATAATAAAACAAGCTAATGCACACCCCGCACTCAGTCGTTTATTAAGTCAAATATCATCGGCCTTAAAAAAAGGCTCCTCATTAAGCGAAGCCTTTGGTGAGCACGAGTTATTATTTGGCCCTCTTTATATAAGTTTATTAAAAATAGGCGAAAATTCTGGTAACTTACCCGAAGTACTTAATCGTTTATCTAGTGACTTGAAGTTTCAAAAAGACTTACGAACGCAAATCAGTACGGCACTTACTTATCCAAGCGTAATATTTTTTGTATGTATAATGGCCGTATATTTTGTACTAACGTTCATTGTTCCCAAAATGTCAGGTATTTTCACTGATTTAAGCCAAGCACCTTGGTATACGCAAATGATTATCAATGTAAGTAATTTTTTTGTTGATTATCAATTGCTGATAATTGGTGGGCTAGTTACAGGTATTATTACTTTAGTGTATGGACTAAAAAAGCCAGCAGTAAAAAATTGGTTTTATATTAAGGTATCGCATTTACCCGGAGTCGGGAAAATAATACTTACAGCCGAACGTATTCGTTTTGCACAGTCAATGGCTATGATGTTAGAAGCTGGTTTGCAACTAGATACAACCTTAGATCTAACAGCGAATACATTAAAACACCCAGAGTTAAGGCGCGATGCAAAGTTAGCGTTAAAGCAGCTTAAGTCGGGTAAACAGCTAAGCCAAGTGTTAGCTAAAACACGTATATTTCCCGATTTTTTCTTATCAATAATAAAAGTGGGTGAAGAAACAGGGCGCTTACCCCGTGTATTTACCGAAATAGCAAACCGCAGTAAAGACGACCTTGAAAGCGTAATCAAAAAGTTTACCACCTTGCTCGAGCCCATAATGCTTATATTTATGGGGGGCTTTGTTGGCGGCATAGTTATTACTATGTTAATGAGTATGGTATCGATAAACGATGTTCCGTTTTAATAAGCAGCGCGGGTTCTCGCTTATAGAACTTATGGTTGTAATGGCTATAATGGCTATTTTAATGGGATTAACAGGTGGTGTAATTATGAAAAGCGTTACGCAACAAAGTCGTTTGGTTGAACTGGAAAAAACACAACATTACTTTAAGCTACTCAGCTATAAATCTTACTACAGTGGTTATCCAATAACGGTTGTTGCGGATAAAAATACTCTCACAGTAACTGAAAATGAAAAAGTCACACAGATCTTGTATGAAGAATTAGAATTTGTTGAAACAACATTTAATATTCAAACAACGTCGGTTATTTTACCCGATGAATTCAAAGTAGTATGGAATGGCAATAACCGTGAATTTAAAATCAATACAATGTTTAAACCATATGAAGAGCAATAAAGGTTTTACGCTTATTGAGGTATTAATTGCAGCAATAATTTTATTTTCTGCATTAGCGCTTATTAGCGATATATTTAAAAGTGCGATGCTATCGTCAAATAAAACGGTGGCGAGTGCTAAATATAATCAAGTTACCCCATCAGCTATTACAGCAATAAAAACCAACTTACGGACAGCGGTAAAAGCTAAAAACATCACTGCAGTTGAAGGTAATGTAATACTTTTTGATATTGATTATCAATGGCAAGCAAATCGGATTGTTTTTAACAGCCAGCCAGTGGGTGAGTTTGATGATTTTGCACAGCGCAACCGCTTTTCTATATACAAAGTAGACGTTACAGCCAAATTTGATAACAGAGAACGACAGTTTTCGTTTGAGGTAGCGACATGGTAAATACCAAACAAAAAAATAATGGTTTTACATTAATAGAGTTGTTACTCGCAACCAGCTTACTAATGGTAGTGCTATTTGCAGGCTATTATGGTTACAGTTTATATATGCAAAAGTGGCAAAAGCGAACCCAGTTTTTTTGGCAGCAAAGCCAACAAACACTTAGCTTTGACGTGCTTTCTCGTGTTTTTGAGTCAACGTTTCCTTATATTGTTAATTCAGATAAAAATGAGCCAGCTCAATACTTTTCAGGGGATCAAGAACGCATTATATTTATTTCTGATTCGCCATTATTTAGTAATGAAACTGCTGTTGTAGAGCTTAAAGTCTTACAGAAAAATGGGTATTATTCACTTGTTTATAATGAAGCCCCTATGAGCGAAAGTCTACTGTTACAGCAGTCTGACACAATTACATGGCAGCAACAGGTCGTATTAATTGATAATCTACAAAGCATTTCGTTTGAATATTTTGGTTGGAAAAACCTAGATGAAGTATTAAGCAACTATGCAAAAGACGAAGAAGACGATGAGTCAGTTGTTTTAGCAAAACCACAGTTTTACCAAAAACATATAATGGAAGATCGTCGTATACTACCCATAAATATCAATATAAATATGGTTGCTGAAAATGGGGAGGAAAGTCATTTTCCGGTTGCATTACCAGAAGAAGCATATTCAATATTAGTGGATTACTTAAGGATTGAAGTGTAATGCATTTTCAACGTGGTATAGCATTAATACAGGTGCTAATTATTTCCTTTATTTTAAGTATGCTGGGTTTGTATATTATGCAAACCACGCGCGATCAAATAAAAACCACTTATACAATTCAAAATGCAATGAACTTAAGGCTGCAACTTGAAACAGCAGAAGCAAGAGTCATAAATGCACTGTTGAGCGAGTTTAAACTTAAAAATAAAGACAGTGAAAACAAAGTTGCATCGCAGTGGAGCTTTTATTATGAGCCATTTGAGTTAGATAATGTACAAGTTCAAATACAGGATTTAAATGGCCTTATAAGTTTAAACTCAACCGACAAGCAACTACTGTATGACGCACTTACAGCATTAGAAGTAGAAAGTGAAGATATAAACGAATTTGTAGATTCACTTGCTGACTGGAAAGATGAGGATAATTTAAAGCGCCGAAATGGTGCTGAGCGTAACCATTATGAGGTTCTAGCAAAGCCAGGTCCGCGAAATGGTTATATTCAATCAACTGCTGAGGTTGGTTATATAAACAAAAGCGAAATTTTAACTAAAAAACAATGGGGCAAATACTTTACAGTAGAACCTGTAACAGGGTTTAACCCATCTTTAGCGCCAGAACTAATTTTAAAATCGTATGTAAAGGATGATACAAAAGTAGCTAAATTAATTGAGCTACGCGATAATGAGCAGCTTACTAAACACTCCTTTTACGATATAGTACCCGATGATACGGGAGAGTTTATTAATTTTTTGTCTGGTAGTACATACCACATTAAATTAACCGCTAAAATGCAAGATCAAAAAGTGACTAAAAAGTTTACAATAAAACTAAGAGCACGCTCTATAACTCGTCCAGTAGTTATAACAAATGTTATGTGGAATATAGATGAAAATTAATGACTTAATTCAAATGATTAAAAGTAAAAAGTGGTTGCGTAATCACATAGGTTACTTCCATGAAGACTTATTTGATTTGAGCGACAATGGTTTTGAATCGAATAATAACGCAAAAAAAGTGATTATAGTTTCACGTAAATACTATCAAGAGAGCTGGGCAACGTATCCATCTATAAACTTAAAAGAGCTAAAAGAGCTACTAAAGTTACAAAAAGATATTAGTAATGCTGATATACAATTGCAAACTTACCATAAAAATAAGCAGCAAGAAGGGTTTGATGTAAAAACTATAAGCTTTAATAAGCAAGTAACAGAACGCTTTAAAAATTGCGCATTAATTCCTGAAACTGAGTTGTTAGCTCATTATTTTTTAAACGAGCGAACAGTCGCAGAGGTAATAACTCCTGCAGGTACTTTATTTTTTACATACGTAGATGGCAAAACGCAAAGTGCTTATAATCAAGGATTAATGTCGTCAGTTGAGCGTTTTATTTTAAGTATAGGGGTAGCTCATACCGCAAGTATAAAAAACATCACAATCGATCAGTATGCACTATTGCTTTGGAATACGCTGCAACGCCTTCCTGTATCTAAATTTCATAAAGTAGCGGCATTTGACTTAGCCACTACCCTTAATTACAAAGTATTACATAGCTTATACTTAGCACCGCTTGCTTGCGCCACATTGTTTATTTGTGTTGTCTACGGGTATTATGCGTATACGGCAAGCGCGCTTGAACAAGAACTATCTGGTTATCAAAGTGGAGTAAATGAGCTTTTAACTAAGAAGCAAAATATAGATATAGCTAAGCAATATGTTGACCAAGTAACTAACGAATTTAAAGCATACCCGCGCGTACATAGCGATTGGGATATTGCATATAAAGCCATTTCGGAAGGTATGGCTGTTCAACAATTTTCAGGTAAACAGCATGATATTAAAATACGTGGGTTCGCTGGCTCTGCCTCTAAAGTTTTAACCGAAATAAGTAATTTGCCACAACTTAAAAACGCTCAGTTTAATGGCCCTCTACGCAAATCAGGAGAAAGAGATTACTTTATTATGGAACTAAGCGTGGTAGAAAAAAATGAAGAGTGATTTATTAAAATATAAGCATTACATTATCATTTTAGTCGCACTGGCTTTTGTAAACTCTGTTTTAGATCCTTTGTGGGTTAGCATTACAGAACTTCAGCAAAAGGTTTATTTAAATGAAGTTAAAGTACAAAAAGTAACAAATGTAATAGCTGCAAAAGATGAGATAGACAAACAGTATGGTTTACTTTCAATACGCACATTGCAGTTGCAACCATATTTGTTTCCGGCAAGCACTGAAGCCGAGTTTAAACTCAGTGCGCAAGGCAAAGTAGAAAGTATACTTGCAGATGCACAGTGCAGCGTTGAGCGTATAGGCTGGAAGGCTCGCAGTAATATAGAACAATCCCTTGTTCGTTGGACATTAGAAGCACGCTACCGTGGTAACCCTAACTGTGCTCTAATGGCAAGTAGAGGTTTTGAAAGCGCGCAGCCGCTAATTAGAATAGATAGTTACTCTTATGGGGGCAAGGAAGTGTCGGGAAATAAAAACAACCAAATGGTTATTGCTTTAACCTTAGTGATGTGGCAAAACGCAAAAGAGGTTGCTTTATGAAATGGTTAGCTGCTTTTTTTTCGCTAATAACGGTACTTATGTTATTTAATTCTTTGCCGCAAAGTAATGTTATAAATTCAGAATCTAAAAATGAATTTTCAGCTCCAAGTAAAATAATGCCTTTAAAAAAAGTACCCGAATTAAAAGCTGAAAAAGACTGGCTTGCATATACAAAACAGCCCGAAAAAGCTGAGGTACCAACTCCAAAGGTTGAGCTCAAGCCTAAAAAACCGCCTTATCCAACACTAACAATTGGCGATAAAAACTATCAGTTGTTAGGTATATTTAAACAAAATCAGCAGCCTTTTATTTTAGTTAAAGGTGCTAACACCGATTTGGTTAAACTTAAAGAAGGAGACGAGTTTTCTGAGGGCATAACCCTACAGAAAATAACAACGTCTGCCGTTATAATTCTTCAAGGTGAAACAACCATTAAATTTAAACTTTTTGAACGTAGTGATCATGGCTAAAAAAACTTATAAATTAACAATAACTGCATGCCTAATTATTAGCATGACGGGTTGCGCATCGCTTATAAAACCCGCTTCAAATGTGCAAGCTGAGAGAGTGAAGGTTGCACCTTCATTTTTAGATAAGCCACAACCTGAAGAAAAAGAAGTGATTGCTCAAAAGTCTCAAAAAACCGAGATGTTTGGTAAAACGCAAAGGCTAAATAGCATAGCAAACTCGCAAAAAGGGTTAACGCTTGAGCTCGATTTATCAAAAGATTTTTCTAATGATGCACAGTTTCAGGTTTCGGTAAATGCATTACCTCTTAATGACTTTATTCACTATGTTTTTGGCGAACTTTTAAATGTGTCTTACTTACTTGAGGCAAGTGTTAAGACAAATACCACTCCAATAACATTAAACTTAAAAGAACAAATTAGCGCCAAAGAGTTGTTTTCTTTGGTGCAACAAATATTGTCGCAGAATGCTGTGAATATAGCTAAAAACGACAATATTTTTTACTTACACTCATCAGGCTCAAATGCTAAAACAGACAAAGCATTTGGCTTCGGGCGCAATGAAAGCGCTGTACCAAATGTATCTGGTGAAATAGTACAGTTAGTACCTATTCAGTATGATATGAAGTCAGGGTTGCGTGGTGTTATAAATCAATTGGTTGATGCAAACTCAAGTTACGACAGAGCCCAAGGTTTATTAACCGTTGTAGGTAAGCGTGAGCAGGTCATAAGAGCACTTTCTCTTGTTAGTTTGCTTGACAGCCCCTCAGTTTACAATAAAGCAACAGCCTTAATTAGTTTTGATTATTTAAATTCAGAAACATTTATTACCAAAGTGACCGAAATTTTAGCACAAGAGGGAATTAGTGTAGCTGATAGCGGACCTTACGCGGCAAGCTTGAAATTTGTACCATTAGAGCACTTAGGTAAAGTGGTAGTATTTGCAAGTAGCGATGCAATAATTGACCGTGTATCTTACTGGCGCAAGCAGCTAGACAAACCCGCCGCAGGAGCTGAACAAAGTTTTTATATTTACCATCCTCGATATGCTCGCGCCTCTGATTTAGGTGAAAGCCTAGCGCCATTACTAGGAGGGAGCTTTAGTAGTAAAAGTAAAAAAAATAGCACGCAAAATACGGCAACGTCATCTGCAAGTACGCCTAGAACCCAATCCGGCAGTAATGCAAATAGTGTACAAACGGTAGAGGGTGACAACATGCGCTTAGTGGTAGATGAGCGCGCCAATGCTCTGATATTTTATTCAACAGGGCAGTATTACCAAGAACTACAACCTATTATTCGCCAGCTTGATGTAATGGTTAAGCAGGTTATGATGGAAGTAGTAATAGCTGAAGTTAAACTAACGGGGAGCTTTTCAAAAGGAGTGCAATACGCTCTACAAAGTGGCGCGGCAACCGAGCGTACCGAAAATGTTAGCTTTAACACCGCAGGTAAAGGCGCGTTTAGCTATTCTATTGTGGGCTTGCCTGGCAATATAAGTGTAAATTTATCGCAAAGTGATGGTTTAGTTAATGTACTTTCGCGGCCTACTTTGTTGGTGCGTGATGGTGTGTCAGCTAGTATAAGTGTTGGCGATAATATACCAACTATTGGTAGTACCACATCAGATCCTATAAGTGGCGAACGCCAAACAACGACTATAGAGTACCGTAAAACAGGGGTTGATTTAACCGTAACACCTACAATAAACGCCCAAGGCACAGTTATTATGACTATTGCACAAAATATATCAAACGTGTCGGATACAAGTGGTGCGTCAGATAATCCATCGTTTTTTGAGCGTACATTGAATACCGAAGTGGTAGCGGGTGATGGACAAACCGTAATGCTAGGGGGCCTAATTAGTGAAAATAAATCTAATGGCGCATCGTCTGTGCCATTTTTTGGCTCACTTCCCGTATTAGGGCATTTGTTTAGAAGCGACAGTAGCTCAAGTGATAAAACAGAGCTGGTAATATTAGTAACACCAAAAATAGTACAAAATACTGATGATTGGCAGCGTGTAAAACAGAGTTTTATAAAAGGGCTCGAAAACCTTACTTTTTAATAAACATAGGCCAATTTAATTGTGTTTTTTAGCTAAAAATCAAAATAATAGCTTGAATATTTACCTATAACAGTCTATTTTAGACACGTTCAGTAAAAGTGACGTTAACGTGTTTAAAAAAAAGCTGTAAAACTAACTATAACTGTACGTAATGTTTATAAGTAATGAATAAATTAATTAAGTAATTGCACTGTAATAAAAATGCCTTACTCATGTATTAAAATTACCATTAAACTTTTACCAAACTGATAGCTAAGCGAAGTTATTTTTCGTTTAGTTACAATTTAAAACTTGGGTGGCTGTTAGTAGTATGTAATAATTACTATCAGTTTATTATGCACGCGGCAAATAATAGCTTGTTAAATGTACACTTTGTGCATTTTGTAGTTAAATGCTTGACATGCGTTATATAACCCCTTAAATTTGCATTGATCTGACAAACCTCCAGTCAGAACAATAAAAAATCTTGATATGTTGACTTCATTAACAACATGTCAGTTTCATGAAACTAGGAGAATGGAAATAATGAAACTATTCAAAAAAGCACTACTAGCTACAGCTGTATTTGGTGCAATGGGCGCGCAAGCTGCTACTATCAATAACGATAAATTCCAACTTTCAGCTGAAGGTGTTGCTTTAGAAGTACCAGCAGTTGCAAGCGACGTTTATTTTGATATTAAAGTACTTAAAGACCATGCATCTGGTTCATTCATCACTTTAACTTTTGATGACAACGTAGATATTACTGCTATTGAAGCAGCTGCAGACGGTTCTGTAACACAGGTTGTTAGTTCTGGTGAATCACAAAGTGGTGACGTATACTTTGACTACGGTACTGGTAGCTTTACATTTGACGATGTAACAGTAACACAAGCTGATAAAACTAAAGGCATTCCTGCTTCTATCAGCTTTAACGTTAACTTAGGTAACCCGTTAACAGCTAACTCAGCTTTCCGTCTTAGACTTGCTGACGATACTACTTCTACAACACCACTTGCTAAGATTTTAGGTGCATCAACACTTCAATACAAATCAACTGTTAGCAAAACAGATGCAACTGTTATTGAAACTGGTTCTGCTGTAATTTCTGAAGAAGTTTCACAGTTCAGCTTTGCAGTTGGCACTGAATTAGATGGTTTAATCAAACGTGATAAAGCAACTAAATTTGTTGGTGTAAACGATACTGATGTTGATACAGACACTCTAGTTTATACTTTCACAAACGATGAGTCTTTAGGTTTAGCGCTACGTAACGTAGATGCAATCATCCGTTTTGATGGTAACTTTAAAGGTGTAACTGAAGCAGCTGTACTAGGTACAAACACTGCTGATGCTCTTACTGTAACTCAATCTGCTGCATCTACAGATGATATTGCAGTAGTATCTTCAACTGGTGCTACTCCAACAGCAATCGCAGTTACTGATGAGTACACTTACGGTGATACAGCTGCTGTAACTCCAGCTGCTGTTGGTGTTAAAGAGACTTACACTGAAACATTCATCTTCTCTAACGATGGTGACTCAACTACTTCTATCCCAGTAACTGGTGATGTAGAAGCGTCAGTAGTGATTACTTCTGCTTCAACTCTTCAAACTGGTGGTTCAGCAGTTTCAGTAGGTGCTAACGGTTACACTGTAACAAGTAAAGTACCAGCTGGTGAGTGGGAAGTTGATGCAACTATTATTAACATTCCTTACCTACCAATTAACGCTACAAATACAAGTACATTTATCCACTTTGCAAACGAAACTGACAAAGAAGTTGATGTAATTGTAACTGCTATCGATAACCGTGGTAACGAGTACGGTCCAATGAACCTTGGTTATAAGCTTCCTGCAAACACTGTTAAGAAGTTTTCTCAAACTGATATGGACACGTTCTTTAGCCTTAATGGCGTATCTACAAAGCTAAGCGTTACATTTAACGTTGATGCCGACAAGCATGAAGTTTCAGCTTACGCAGTAAGCCAAAACGACAAAGGTCGTACAGAAGTTTCTACTTCACAACAACGTGGCAACTAATATTAGTTAGTTAACACCTTGTAAAAACCCGGCCTAGGCCGGGTTTTTTGTATTTATGAATAGGTTATTTTTTATAGGCGAAATTATGAAATTAAAACACTCTCTTATATTTATCGCTTTATTAAGCACCACCACCGTATACGCAACCCCCGTAGGCGCCAATCTTGCTGACGCAAAAGAAGCCAGCGCGAATAACGCCTGCAAATTTGATATTAAATTTTTATCTGACCCAAAACAAAAACAACAGTTACTTAACGTAGCCCCAAATGTTGATTTAAAACTTAAACAGTTTATAGCGACTAAAGTGGTTAAAGGAGCGAGAGTTGCTAGTAACGTAATGTGCCAGCAACTAATAGGGCAGCAATACACAGGCTCTCAGCAAGAATGGCAAGGCTTTATTAATAACGCTCTCCAAGGCTTACTAAACGGTGGCTTTAAAGATTTGAAATTCACCAAAGTAGGCAGTAATGACGCGGCTTATAAAGGCACGTTTGATAATATGGAATACATATTTACAGGCGACAATAGTGGTAACAAACAAGTAATTTATAACCTAACCGTACTTGATAAACCAAATAATCAAGTGATTACGTTATCGGTAAGCGGTAACGAAAAAGTAACCCAAGAAATACAAAACGAATACCAACGCTTGGTTAATTCATTTAGCTTGTAATTACGATTCTTTGAGGCTACTTTTCCCCATCACGTACACCGTAGGCGCTAAGCTTGCTG
>NZ_PNDU01000114.1:0-4964 GCF_005886635.1 Pseudoalteromonas sp. S558
AATAGTTATTTCGGTAATTATTCGGCACAGTCAATTCAATATCGAAAGATATTAAAATAAATTCAGAATTCATTGAGCTGTCGAAAGACATAAAACTTTTTAATTGAAGAGTTTGATCATGGCTCAGATTGAACGCTGGCGGCAGGCCTAACACATGCAAGTCGAGCGGTAACAGAGAGTAGCTTGCTACTTTGCTGACGAGCGGCGGACGGGTGAGTAATGCTTGGGAACATGCCTTGAGGTGGGGGACAACAGTTGGAAACGACTGCTAATACCGCATAATGTCTACGGACCAAAGGGGGCTTCGGCTCTCGCCTTTAGATTGGCCCAAGTGGGATTAGCTAGTTGGTGAGGTAATGGCTCACCAAGGCGACGATCCCTAGCTGGTTTGAGAGGATGATCAGCCACACTGGGACTGAGACACGGCCCAGACTCCTACGGGAGGCAGCAGTGGGGAATATTGCACAATGGGCGCAAGCCTGATGCAGCCATGCCGCGTGTGTGAAGAAGGCCTTCGGGTTGTAAAGCACTTTCAGTCAGGAGGAAAGGTTAGTAGTTAATACCTGCTAGCTGTGACGTTACTGACAGAAGAAGCACCGGCTAACTCCGTGCCAGCAGCCGCGGTAATACGGAGGGTGCGAGCGTTAATCGGAATTACTGGGCGTAAAGCGTACGCAGGCGGTTTGTTAAGCGAGATGTGAAAGCCCTGGGCTCAACCTGGGAACTGCATTTCGAACTGGCAAACTAGAGTGTGATAGAGGGTGGTAGAATTTCAGGTGTAGCGGTGAAATGCGTAGAGATCTGAAGGAATACCGATGGCGAAGGCAGCCACCTGGGTCAACACTGACGCTCATGTACGAAAGCGTGGGGAGCAAACGGGATTAGATACCCCGGTAGTCCACGCCGTAAACGATGTCTACTAGAAGCTCGGGTCCTCGGACTTGTTTTTCAAAGCTAACGCATTAAGTAGACCGCCTGGGGAGTACGGCCGCAAGGTTAAAACTCAAATGAATTGACGGGGGCCCGCACAAGCGGTGGAGCATGTGGTTTAATTCGATGCAACGCGAAGAACCTTACCTACACTTGACATACAGAGAACTTACCAGAGATGGTTTGGTGCCTTCGGGAACTCTGATACAGGTGCTGCATGGCTGTCGTCAGCTCGTGTTGTGAGATGTTGGGTTAAGTCCCGCAACGAGCGCAACCCCTATCCTTAGTTGCTAGCAGGTAATGCTGAGAACTCTAAGGAGACTGCCGGTGATAAACCGGAGGAAGGTGGGGACGACGTCAAGTCATCATGGCCCTTACGTGTAGGGCTACACACGTGCTACAATGGCGCATACAGAGTGCTGCGAACCTGCGAAGGTAAGCGAATCACTTAAAGTGCGTCGTAGTCCGGATTGGAGTCTGCAACTCGACTCCATGAAGTCGGAATCGCTAGTAATCGCGTATCAGAATGACGCGGTGAATACGTTCCCGGGCCTTGTACACACCGCCCGTCACACCATGGGAGTGGGTTGCTCCAGAAGTAGATAGTCTAACCCTCGGGAGGACGTTTACCACGGAGTGATTCATGACTGGGGTGAAGTCGTAACAAGGTAGCCCTAGGGGAACCTGGGGCTGGATCACCTCCTTATACGATTTAGAACTTATTTGTTCGTAGTGTCCACACAGATGATTGTTAATTAGTGCTTGTCCCTTTGGGATAACTAATTAATATGCTCTTTAAAAATTTGGAAAAGCTGATAATAAAATTCTGATAGATACATTGTATTTATCAAGAGTTTTCAAAAGTAAAAAAAGAATGGTAGCAGTACCATTCAGTGCCATTTAGTTAACTCTTATGAGTTGATTGATTGGTATCTACTTTAGTATTCAATATTGACTTCTGGCGAAGTTAAACTGTCACAAAACAAAGACCCGTTTGGGTTGTATGGTTAAGTGACTAAGCGTACACGGTGGATGCCTTGGCAGTTGGAGGCGATGAAGGACGTATTAACTTGCGATAAGCCTAGTCAA
This sequence comes from Pseudoalteromonas sp. S558, assembly GCF_005886635.1. Taxonomy (NCBI): domain Bacteria; kingdom Pseudomonadati; phylum Pseudomonadota; class Gammaproteobacteria; order Alteromonadales; family Pseudoalteromonadaceae; genus Pseudoalteromonas; species Pseudoalteromonas sp. S558. The sequence goes on from NZ_PNDU01000114.1 coordinate 2,020, forward strand.
GCTAGTAAAAAGCACTTGAGACTAGGATTTCCGAATGGGGAAACCCACCTGCTTGCAGGTATCGTTAACTGAATACATAGGTTAACGAGGCGAACGCGGAGAACTGAAACATCTAAGTACCCGTAGGAAAAGAAATCAACCGAGATTCCGAAAGTAGCGGCGAGCGAAATCGGAACAGCCCTTAAGCTTATTATGTGTTAATGGAAGGCTGCTGGAAAGCGCCACGATACAGGGTGATAGTCCCGTACATGAAAAGACATTTTAAGTGAAATCGAGTAGGTCGGAGCACGTGAAACTTTGACTGAATATAGGTGGACCATCATCTAAGGCTAAATACTCCCAACTGACCGATAGTGAACCAGTACCGTGAGGGAAAGGCGAAAAGAACCCCTGTGAGGGGAGTGAAATAGAACCTGAAACCGTGTACGTACAAGCAGTAGGAGCCCACTTGTTGGGTGACTGCGTACCTTTTGTATAATGGGTCAGCGACTTATATTTTGTAGCGAGGTTAACCGAATAGGGTAGCCGTAGGGAAACCGAGTCTTAACTGGGCGACTAGTTGCAAGGTATAGACCCGAAACCCGGTGATCTAGCCATGGGCAGGTTGAAGGTTGAGTAACATCAACTGGAGGACCGAACCCACTAACGTTGAAAAGTTAGGGGATGACCTGTGGCTAGGAGTGAAAGGCTAATCAAACCGGGAGATAGCTGGTTCTCCCCGAAATCTATTTAGGTAGAGCCTCGGACGAATACTTACGGGGGTAGAGCACTGTTAAGGCTAGGGGGTCATCCCGACTTACCAACCCTTTGCAAACTCCGAATACCGTAAAGTAATATCCGGGAGACACACGGCGGGTGCTAACGTCCGTCGTGAAGAGGGAAACAACCCAGACCGCCAGCTAAGGTCCCAAAGTCATAGTTAAGTGGGAAACGATGTGGAAAGGCCCAGACAGCCAGGAGGTTGGCTTAGAAGCAGCCATCCTTTAAAGAAAGCGTAATAGCTCACTGGTCGAGTCGGTCTGCGCGGAAGATGTAACGGGGCTAAACTATGCACCGAAGCTGCGGATTCAGAATTTATTCTGAGTGGTAGGGGAGCGTTCTGTAAGCCGTTGAAGGTGTACCGGGAGGTATGCTGGAGGTATCAGAAGTGCGAATGCTGACATGAGTAACGATAATGGGAGTGAAAAACTCCCACGCCGGAAGACCAAGGGTTCCTATCCCATGTTAATCAGGGTAGGGTAAGTCGACCCCTAAGGCGAGGCCGAAAGGCGTAGTCGATGGGAAACAGATTAATATTTCTGTACTCGATATAATTGCGATGGGGGGACGGAGCAGGCTAAGCAAGCATAGCGTTGGTAGTCTATGTGAAAGTGAGTAGGGCGTTTGTTTAGGTAAATCCGGACGAACACTAAACCTGAGACACGAGACGAGTCACTACGGTGATGAAGTTGCTGATGCCATACTTCCAGGAAAAGCCTCTAAGCTTCAGATTATATGGAATCGTACCCCAAACCGACACAGGTGGTCAGGTAGAGAATACTAAGGCGCTTGAGAGAACTCGGGTGAAGGAACTAGGCAAAATCGTACCGTAACTTCGGGAGAAGGTACGCTCCTATCTGTGATGAGACTTGCTCTCTAAGCGGACGGGAGCCGCAGTGACCAGGTGGCTGGGACTGTTTATTAAAAACACAGCACTGTGCAAAATCGCAAGATGACGTATACGGTGTGACACCTGCCCGGTGCCGGAAGGTTAATTGATGGGGTTATCCTTAGGGAGAAGCTCTTGATCGAAGCCCCGGTAAACGGCGGCCGTAACTATAACGGTCCTAAGGTAGCGAAATTCCTTGTCGGGTAAGTTCCGACCTGCACGAATGGTGTAACCATGGCCACGCTGTCTCCACCCGAGACTCAGTGAAATTGAAATCGCAGTGAAGATGCTGTGTACCCGCGGCTAGACGGAAAGACCCCGTGAACCTTTACTACAGCTTGGCACTGAACATTGAACCTACATGTGTAGGATAGGTGGGAGACTTTGAAGCAGCGACGCTAGTTGTTGTGGAGTCAACCTTGAAATACCACCCTTGTAGTTTTGATGTTCTAACGTTGGCCCCTGAATCGGGGTTACGGACAGTGCCTGGTGGGTAGTTTGACTGGGGCGGTCTCCTCCTAAAGAGTAACGGAGGAGCACGAAGGTTGGCTAAGTACGGTCGGACATCGTACGGTTAGTGTAATGGTAGAAGCCAGCTTAACTGCGAGACAGACACGTCGAGCAGGTACGAAAGTAGGTCATAGTGATCCGGTGGTTCTGAATGGAAGGGCCATCGCTCAACGGATAAAAGGTACTCCGGGGATAACAGGCTGATACCGCCCAAGAGTTCATATCGACGGCGGTGTTTGGCACCTCGATGTCGGCTCATCACATCCTGGGGCTGAAGTCGGTCCCAAGGGTATGGCTGTTCGCCATTTAAAGTGGTACGCGAGCTGGGTTTAGAACGTCGTGAGACAGTTCGGTCCCTATCTGCCGTGGGCGTTTGAGAATTGAGAGGGGTTGCTCCTAGTACGAGAGGACCGGAGTGAACGAACCGCTGGTGTTCGGGTTGTCATGCCAATGGCATTGCCCGGTAGCTACGTTCGGAACTGATAAGCGCTGAAAGCATCTAAGCGCGAAGCAGGCCTCGAGATGAGTTCTCACTAGACTTTTAAAGTCTCTGAAGGGCCGTTGAAGACTACAACGTTGATAGGCAAGATGTGGAAGTGGTGTGAGCCATTAAGCTAACTTGTACTAATTACCCGTGAGGCTTAACCATACAACGCCAAACGCGTTTTATGTGATAGTGAAACAAGCGAAGAAGTTAATATGACTAAAGTAGATATTACTTAGAAAGACTTAAAAAATATTATCAGATATTTTCCAAATTCAAGAGGTGACTCTTAGCGCGTAGCGT
>NZ_PNDU01000115.1:0-17463 GCF_005886635.1 Pseudoalteromonas sp. S558
GCTTATATATAGGGTCTATTTAACGTTAAGAAAATTACGCTAGAACTAGGCAAAAATTTTTGTATCTAGTTGTTCTAAATAAAAAATTTTTAACGACGTTATAGTACAATTTAATTCGTTAAATTGATCAAAGATTTATGCAGTTTGGTATTAGCCTAAATATAATATGAAAGGGTAAAAAAAATCCCTCTTGCGAGGGATTTTGGGTAACTCAGCGCCATTGGCACTGGGAATGAGGTCGGTACAGGGTAAAGCGTTATTTAAGTTAACTTATTAAAAGTTACTAAAAAACCATTTCTGGTACTTCACCATCAACAAGTAATTTACCTGCTGTTTTACTAATGATTTCATCAACCGATACGCCCGGAGCACGTTCGAGTAAATGAAATGCGCCGTCTTTAACTTCAAGTACGGCTAAATCTGTTACTATTTTTTTAACGCAATTTACGCCAGTCAGCGGTAAAGAGCAGGCCTCTAATAGTTTCGAGTCACCATGCTTACTTGCATGGGTCATAGTAACAATAATGTTTTTCGCGCCAGCGACTAAATCCATCGCGCCACCCATGCCTTTAATCAGCTTTTTAGGGATCATCCACGATGCGATGTTGCCGTTCTGGTCAACTTCAAATGCACCCAGAACCGTTAAGTCTACATGACCACCCCGTATCATGGCAAAACTATCTGCACTATTAAATATGGCTGCACCTTTGGCTGCTGTCACGGTTTCTTTACCCGCGTTTATCATATCGGCGTCTAGCTCTGCTTTAATCGGGTACGGACCCATGCCTAAAAGGCCATTTTCGGACTGTAACATAACTTCAATATCATCCGGTACATAGTTTGCGACGAGTGTCGGAATTCCTATGCCCAAATTTACGTAGTAACCATCTTGTAGTTCTTGTGCAACGCGCATTGCAACTTGTTCACGTGATAATGCCATAATTATGCTCCCGCTTAATCTCGTGTAGTTACACGTTCAATGCGTTTTTCAAAGTTGCCTTTAATAACGCGATTTACAAAAATACCAGGGGTATGAATTTGGCTTGGCTCAAGCTCACCCGGCTCTACTATTTCTTCTACTTCGGCAACAGTAATTTTACCCGCCGTTGCAGCCATTGGGTTAAAGTTCATGGCGGTGTGTCTAAACACTAAATTGCCATAACGATCGGCTTTCCACGCTTTAACAATGGCAAATTCACCCGTTATCGATTCTTCTAAAATATACGGGCGACCATTAAACTCTTTTACATCTTTGCCCTCAGCTACTGGAGTGCCGTAACCGGTTGCAGTGTAAAACGCGGGTATACCCGCGCCACCAGCGCGCATTTTTTCAGCAAGTGTGCCTTGAGGCGTAAGCTCAACGTCAATTTCGCCACTTAATAACTGCTGCTCGAATAGGGCGTTTTCGCCAACGTATGAGGCAACTACTTTTTTAATTTGCTTGTCCTGTAATAAAATACCTAAACCAAAGTCATCAACACCACAGTTATTAGATACTACGGTTAAGTCTTTTGTTTGCATCTGCTTAATTTGTTTAATTAAGCCCTCAGGAATACCACATAAACCAAAACCACCGGCAATAATGGTATCGCCGTCTTTTAATCCTTCCATTGCAGCTTCGTAACTAGAAACTACCTTATCAAAACCGGCCATGAGTCTCTCCTCATTGTGTGCTATTTGTTGTTAACTATCTTGAATCATCATTTTATGAGATAGCTATTTAGTGTGTAGTGCCACAGATACTTTGCTCACAGGTTGCTTACCAAGTACTTTGGTTATCTCCCAGCCAGCGTTACTTAACCTTTGTAAATCAATTCCATGCTCAATGCCAAGCCCTTGCAGTAAGTAAACCACATCTTCGGTGGCAACATTTCCTGACGCCCCCTTAGCATAAGGACAGCCACCAAGGCCTGCAACTGCCGCGTCAACCGTTGCTATACCTAGACTTAAAGCCGCGTAAATATTTGTGAGCGCTTGGCCGTATGTATCATGAAAATGCACGGCAAGTTTGGCTTTATCAATGTGCGTTAAAAGTAACTCGATTAATTGCGTTACTTTTTTTGCGGTGCCAACACCTATGGTATCGCCAAGGCTTACTTCGTAACAGCCTAAATCTAATAGCTTTTGCGATACACTTAATACTGCTTGCGGGTCAATCTCACCCTCATAGGGGCAACCTAGCACACAGCTTACATAACCACGTACACGAATATTATTAGCTTTAGCAAACGCCATTACTTCACTAAAGCGTTCAATACTTTCATCAATTGAGCAGTTTATATTTTTTTGACAAAACGACTCACTCGCAGCGGTAAATATAGCAAACTCTTTAATGCCGACAGCGTGCGCTGCATGTGCGCCTTTTAAGTTAGGGGTAAGGGCGCTTAAATTTACATCGGGTAAATCTAGCGCTGAAATTACATCCGCTGAGTCTGCCATTTGTGGCACCCACTTAGGGGAGACAAACGCGCCAGCTTCAATATCTTTCAAACCTGCAGCACTTAGGGCGTTAATAAGCGCTACTTTATCGGCTGTGCTTACTGTTTTTTCGTTTTGTAGACCGTCTCGCGCGCCAACTTCAACAATACGAACTTTATTTGCAAAGGCACTCATTATACACCTTCCTCAGTCGTATCTTCTACGATAGCAAGTAAGGCTCCATGCGTTACCAGTTCGCCTTCACCAAAACAGTAGCTTTTTAAAATGCCGTCATGTGGTGCGTTAAGCGTGTATTCCATTTTCATGGCTTCAATAATAACAACCGCATCACCTTTGGTAATTGTGCTACCAATGTCGATTAAGTGCTTAACTACAGTGCCATTGAGTGGGGCGGCAAGCGGTAGAGCTTCACTTTCGTGCGAACTAATATAATGTTTATCAACTAGTTCAAGCTTAGTTTGCAGTGCTTTATTCATAACAGTGACAATATTGCCAACAGTATTATTATCTACCGTAGTTACGTGCGCGCTATGTTTTTCGCCATTAATAAATACAGTGCAAAGACCATTATTCAATGTGCCTTGTAGGTTAAATACGTGCTCGTTATGCGTAATACTATAGCCCGCTGCCGTTTTTATAGCGCTTAGCTGTAAATCGGCAAAAGGGACTTTGATTGCTTGCGGTGCATTGAGTGTAAAACCGCTTAGTTGTTGCCACGGGCTTGCACTGCTTTGCGCATTTTTGGTGTTAGATAATGATTCTAAATACGCAAAAGCACCAATAAGCTGACTTGCTTGTAATAACGATTCGTTAACCGCAACTAACGAGTCGCCTTGCTCTGCAATAAAGTGTGTACTTGGCGCACCTTGTTTAAAGGTAGGGTGGCTTGCTAAATTATGTAAAAAGCCAATGTTAGTGCTAAAACCCGCTAAATGAAATTGCTCAAGGGCGTGCTGTAAGCGGCTCAAAGCTTGTTCGCGATTGTCGTCGTGCACAATAAGTTTTGCGATCATAGGATCGTAAAACGGGCTGATTTCGTCGCCTTGTGCAATGCCTGTATCAATGCGTACAAATTCACTGTTAAGTGGTGCATGTAGCGCTTCTATAGTGCCCGAGCAAGGGATAAAGTCGTTGGCTGGATCTTCTGCGTATATACGCGCTTCAAAGCTATGACCTTGCAATTGAATATCACTTTGTGTCAGTGGCAATGTTTGCCCACCCGCAATATTAATTTGCCAATTGACTAAATCTACACCGGTTACCATTTCGGTTACAGGGTGTTCTACTTGAAGGCGTGTATTCATTTCCATAAAGAAAAATTCATCGCCACACAGTAAAAACTCAACCGTACCTGCGCCTCTATAATTTATAGCCAGCGCACAACGTACAGCCGCTTCGCCCATTTCTTTGCGTAGCTCGTCAGATAAACCCGGAGCAGGGGCTTCTTCAATTACTTTTTGATGACGACGTTGCAAAGAGCAATCACGGTCGCCTAAATAAACACAGTTACCGTGGTTATCTGCAAATACTTGTACTTCAACATGGCGAGGCTGGTTTACATAGCGCTCTAATAACACTAAGTCGTTACCAAAACCGGCAATCGCTTCTCGTTGTGCGCCCTCAAGTGCGCTCATAAATTGCTTGGCGCTTTGTACCACGCGCATGCCTTTACCACCGCCACCAAAGGCCGCTTTAATGAGTACAGGGTAGCCAATTTTTTCAGCTTCACTTTGTAAAAAAACGGGCTCTTGTTTATCACCATAATAACCAGGTACTAACGGCACGTTAGCAGCAGCCATTATTTCTTTAGCGCGGGTTTTAGACCCCATTGCTTCAATGCTGCTTGCTGGTGGTCCTACAAAAGCAATATTGTTCGCTTCGCAGGCTTTAGCAAATTCGCTGTTCTCAGATAAAAAACCATATCCTGGGTGAATGCAATCAGCGCCGCAATCTTTGGCAACGTGTAAAATTTTGTCTGCCACTAAATACGAATCTTTACTTGGTGCAGCACCAATGTGGTAAGCCTCGTCAGCCATTTTTACGTGCTGGGCATGTTTGTCTGCATCAGAATAAACGGCGACCGTGATTAAGCCCATTTGTTTTGCAGTGCGCATTACTCGGCACGCAATTTCTCCACGATTGGCAATCAGTATTTTTTGTAATCGTTGTGTGTTCATAATTAATCCTACAGTTGCCAAGCGGGTGGGCGTTTATCAAAAAAAGCAGTTAGCCCTTCTTGACCTTCTTCAGATACGCGAATTTTTGCAATACGCTCTGCGGTAAGCTCAATGAGTTCATCGGTAATTGGCTTATTTGCTACATCGTTAATTAATGCTTTTGCCGCCTTTACTGCAATAGGTCCGTTATCAATCAGTGTTTGCAGCATGTTATCGAGCGCACAGTCTAAATTACCGGTTACTTGATGAATTAAACCCAATTGTTTAGCAGTATGGGCATCAAACACCTCAGCCGTTAAAAAGTATCTGCGAGCAGCGCGCTCACCAATGGCTTTAATGACGTATGGACTAATAACAGCCGGAATAAGACCCAACTTTACTTCACTTAAGCAAAATTGTGCATCGTCTTTACTAAGGGCTATGTCGCAACAAGCAATTAAGCCCAGTGCACCACCAAAAGCAGCGCCTTGTACAGCGCAAATTGTAGGGTGTGGCGAGCTTGCCAATACCTGCATTAATTTAGCTAATTGCATTGAATCAGCTAGGTTATCGGCGTAGTTGTTATCTGCCATTGATTTCATCCAGGCTAAATCGGCACCGGCTGAAAAATGCTTACCTTCGGTTTTTAAAACCAAAGCACGAATATCAAGCGTATTAGCATGTTCAATGCATTGAATAAGCTCGTGTATTACTTCGCTATTAAATGCGTTTCTTTTTTCTGGGCGGCTTAACACAAGTACAGCCACATTAGATTTTGTTATTTGTAGTGTTACTGACATTTTGCGCTCCGGTTACATTCTAAATACGCCAAATTTTGAATCACGTTGTGGTGCGTTATTCGCAGCCGTTAACGCAAGCCCTAATACATTACGCGTGTCGGCAGGGTCTATAATGCCGTCATCCCACAAGCGTGCACTTGCGTAATACGGATGACCTTGCTCTTCGTACTGATCAATTATTGGCTTTTTAAAGTCAGTGATTTCTTGCTCGCTCATGCTTTGACCTTTGCGTGCTAAACCATCTTGTTTGACTTGTGCCATTACACCCGCAGCTTGTTCGCCGCCCATTACCGAAATACGGGCATTTGGCCACATCCACATCATGGTTGGTTCAAATGCACGACCACACATACCGTAATTACCTGCGCCGTAAGAGCCGCCAATAAGTACTGTAAATTTAGGCACATCAGCACACGAAACCGCCATCACCATTTTAGCACCGTGCTTAGCAATACCTTCGGCTTCGTATTTTTTACCTACCATAAAGCCGGTAATATTTTGTAAAAACACTAAAGGAATATTGCGCTGAGCACACAGCTGAATAAAGTGCGCCCCTTTTTGCGCCGACTCACTAAATAAAATACCGTTATTAGCCACTATGCCAACCGGGTTGCCATAAATACTGGCAAAACCGGTGACGAGCGTTTCACCAAAGTAGCGTTTAAATTCATCAAATGATGAGTCGTCTACTGTGCGCGCTATGACTTCGCGTACATCAAACGGCTTTTTAAGGTCGGTGCCGACAATGCCGTAAAGCTCGTTAATATCGTAACGTGGTGGTTTTACATCATCTAACTCTTGTTTAAGTAACGGCGCGGTCGGACGTGTGTAATTAATACGCTCAATACATTGGCGCGCAATAGAAAGCGCATGGGTGTCATTTTCAGCGTAGTGATCGGCAACACCCGACACTTTACAGTGCACATCGGCGCCGCCAAGTTCTTCGGCAGTTACTTCTTCGCCAGTTGCTGCTTTTACAAGCGGCGGGCCTGCTAAAAATATAGTGCCTTGATCTTTTACAATAATGCTTTCATCGGCCATTGCAGGTACGTACGCACCACCTGCGGTACATAATCCCATTACCACGGCAATTTGTGGGATACCTTTACCTGACATGCGGGCTTGATTGTAAAAAATACGACCAAAATGCAGCTTATCTGGAAATACATCGTCTTGCTCTGGCAGATTTGCACCGCCCGAATCTACAAGATAAATACACGGTAAGTGGCAGCGCTCTGCGATGTCTTGTGCACGTAAATGCTTTTTAACGGTCAGCGGAAAGTACGTACCGCCTTTAACCGTGGCATCGTTTGCAATAATCATGCATTCAATGCCTTTAACACGGCCAATACCAGCTACAACACCGGCGCACGGTATTGCTTGCTGGTATACACCAAAGGCAGCAAATTGTGAAATTTCTAAAAATGGTGAGCCTTCGTCAATTAACGTACTTATACGATCGCGTACAAATAATTTACCACGGCCTTCGTGGCGCTCCTTTAATGCAGCGCCTCCGCCTTGGCTAATTGTGGCTACTTTATCGCATAAATCATCCACCAGCGCTGACATGTTTTTATGGTTTTGTACAAACGTTGGATCGTGAGGATTAACGCTCGATTTTAAAATCGTCATGGCTTAATCCTTAACGGCTTTCAGTGAAAAGTTCGCGGCCAATAAGCATGCGGCGTATTTCTGATGTACCTGCACCTATTTCGTATAGTTTTGCATCACGCAGTAGGCGGCCTGTGGCGTATTCGTTGATGTAGCCATTGCCACCTAAAATTTGAATTGCATCTAGCGCCATTTTAGTTGCAAGCTCTGCGGCGTATAAAATGGCACCAGCGGCATCTTTACGGGTGGTTTCACCACGGTCACACGCTTTAGCTACCGTGTATACATATGAGCGCGCAGCATTCATTTGTGTATACATGTCGGCTACTTTACCCTGAATTAACTGAAATTGACCAATAGGGGTATCGAACTGTTTACGCTCATGAATATACGGCACAACTATATCCATACACGCTTGCATTATGCCAAGTGGGCCTGCTGCAAGTACTACGCGCTCGTAATCAAGGCCACTCATAAGTACCTTAACGCCTTCGTTTAAGTTACCTAAAATATTCTCCTGGGGCACTTCGCAGTTTTCAAATACCAGCTCACAGGTGTTTGAGCCGCGCATGCCCAGTTTGTCGAGCTTTTGCGCCGTTGAAAAACCAGGGAAGTCACTCTCAACAATAAACGCGGTAATGCCTTTAGCGCCGGCGTTTAAATCTGTTTTAGCGTAAATTACTAACGTGTGTGCGTCAGGACCATTGGTGATCCACATTTTGTTGCCGTTTAAAATGTACTTATCGCCTTTTTTCTCAGCTTTGAGTTTCATCGATACCACGTCAGAGCCCGCATTAGGCTCACTCATTGCAAGGGCACCAATGTGCTCACCACTAATAAGCTTAGGTAAGTATTTTTCTTTTTGAGCTTGTGTGCCGTTACGGTTAATTTGATTAACACACAGGTTTGAATGCGCGCCATAGCTTAGGCCAATAGAGGCACTGGCACGGCTAATTTCTTCCATAGCAATAACATGTTCTAAGTAACCTAACCCTGCGCCGCCAAGTTCTTCAGATACGGTCATACCCAGTACGCCCATTTCGCCCATTTGTGTCCAAAGTTGATTTGGAAAAGCGTTATCTAAATCCGTTTTTTCAGCAAGCGGGGCAATCTCCTGACTTGCAAAACTATTTACGTGGTCGCGGATCATATCGGCAGTTTCGCCAAGGCCAAAGTTCATTTCTTTATATAGTGAAATAGTGCTCATGATTCATTCCTGTGTGTCGTCAGTGTGTTGTTATTCTTAAAATAGGCTACTCGTCTATTTTGTTAAGTGTGTCTCTGCAGCGGCGCTCCGCTGTTACTAATTCCATCAGAACAACTTTAATATCGTCCATTTGTTGTGATAGATCTGATTTTTTCTCTGCAATTAAGTCGAGCATAGTAACTAACTGTTTTGCGCTTGATTTATCTGCGTCGTACAGTTCAAACAAACGGCCTGTTTCGGCCAATGTAAAGCCAAGGCGTTTACCGCGTAATATTAGTTTTAAACGCACTTTATCGCGCTTTGAATAAATACGGGTTTGCCCGTTTCGCTCAGGTGTAACGAGCCCTTGATCTTCGTAAAAACGAATAGATCGGGTGGTAATGTCAAATTCTTTAGCAAGTTCGCTAATGCTAAATGTTTGTTCATTACTGGCCGGCAGGTTGGCTGAGCTTGCAAAGTTTGTTTGATTATCTGATTTCATAGCTGTATTTACCTCATTCGAATAACTCCAATATAAGTGAAGTTTACGTAAAGGTAAAGCTTGGCGTGGTTCGAAACTATTTATTAAGGAATGCAAGTGTGAAATACCAAATCATATTGTTAATATTCAATGGCTTGTTTTTATTTTCTTGGTGCAGCTTTATAGCTGAAGAGTAATGCTTACACTTTTAAAACTAAAAATTAAACTGTTTTTAGTTGACGTTAGCGTAAACGTTAGTATTGTGTAGGGTAATCGAATAATAAATGAATACTAAATTAATAGAGCAAATATACTAACAACTATTTGCATATAAATACAACGGAGTTAGTTATGACTTTAGAATCAGTGGTAATTGTAGCAGCAAAACGCACCCCAATGGGTGGATTTATGGGAGCGTTAAGTGATGCGCAGTCTACCGAGCTTGGCGCTACCGCCATTGCAAGTGTACTTGCACAAACTGGTTTAGCTAATGATGCAATAGACGAAGTAATTATGGGCTGTGTTTTACCCGCAGGCCTTGGGCAAGCGCCCGCACGACAAGCCATGTTAAAAGCAGGGCTTGCACTTAGCACAGGTGCTACAACAATTAACAAGGTATGTGGCTCTGGTTTAAAAGCCGCTATGCTTGCAAATGACTTAATTAAAGCGGGCTCTATACAATCAGCTATTGCCGGTGGTATGGAAAGCATGACTAACGCACCGTACTTTATTCCAAAAGCGCGTGGCGGAATGCGCATGGGTCACGGTGAAATAAAAGATCACATGATGAGCGATGGCCTTGAAGATGCTTACGATAACAAAGCAATGGGTTGCTTTGCACAAGACACCGCTGACGAATACGGCATTGGCCGCGAGCAAATGGATGCGTTTGCACTGGGCTCATTAAGTAAAGCAAAAGCCGCTATAGAAAACGGTAGCTTCGATAACGAAGTTGCACCTCATACGATGCAAACACGCAAAGGTGATGTAACAGTATCGATTGACGAGCAACCTGGTAATGCCCGCCCTGAAAAAATACCAAGCTTACGTGCAGCGTTTAAAAAAGACGGCACCATTACAGCGGCTAATTCATCGTCAATTTCAGACGGTGGCGCAGCGCTTATATTAATGAGCGAATCAAAAGCAAAAGAGCAGGGCTTAACACCGCTTTGTAAAATTGTGGCGCACAGTACGCATTCTCAAAAACCAAGCGAGTTTACCGTAGCGCCAGTAGGGGCGATGAATAGCGTGCTTGAAAAAGCAGGTTGGGCTGTAAACGATGTTGACCTTTGGGAAATTAACGAAGCATTTGCCATGGTAACTATGCTGGCTATTAACGAGCTAAAACTTGATGCAAGCAAAGTAAACGTTAATGGCGGCGCGTGTGCATTGGGTCACCCAATAGGTGCAAGCGGCGCGCGCATTTTAGTCACACTTATTCATGCCCTTAAAAACCGTGGCCTTAAAAAAGGCATTGCCTCTTTATGTATTGGTGGCGGTGAAGCAGTTGCAATGGCTGTTGAGGCATACTAAGTAATATTTAAATACTAAAAATACGCAGCACCAAAATCAATAATAAAGCTGCGTTTTTTAAAATAAAAACTAACACACTGACACAATAGGATTTAACCATGCATCAAGTTCCACTACTTATAGACGGCGAATTTATTCAATCAGCATCAAAAGAGCTTATCGATGTGATAAACCCTGCAACTCAAGAAGTACTTGCACAGGTGCCATGTACCACCGAGTCAGAAATGGACGCGGCAATTGCCTCAGCCTCTGAGACATTTAAAGCATGGAAAGACGTACCCATTACTGAACGTGCTCGCATTATGATGAAGTACGCGGCGCTATTAAAAGAACACCACGATGAGCTTGCTACCATTATTTGCCACGAATTGGGTAAAACATTTGAAGATGCAAAAGGCGATGTTTGGCGTGGTATTGAAGTAGTAGAACAAGCCGCTAACGCACCATCATTAATGATGGGTGAAACAATGGAAAACGTAGCGCGTAAAATCGATACGTATTCTTACATGCAGCCACTTGGTGTATGTGCGGGCGTAACACCATTTAACTTCCCTGCAATGATCCCCCTTTGGATGTTCCCGCTGGCTATTGTGTGTGGTAACACCTTTATTTTAAAACCGTCTGAGCAAGATCCACTTACACCGATGCGCTTAGCAGAGCTATTTATTGAAGCAGGCGCACCAAAAGGCGTATTACAAGTTGTTCACGGCACAAAACCACAAGTAGATCGCTTACTAGAAGACAAAGCAGTACGCGCTATTTCGTTTGTTGGCTCGTGTGGCGTAGGTGCTTATATTTATTCTAAAGGCACACAAAATCTTAAACGTGTGCAAGCGTGTGTTGGTGCTAAAAATCACATGGTTATTATGCCTGATGCAAGTAAATCGCACGTTGTAAACAACCTAGTGGGCGCATCAGTCGGTGCAGCTGGCCAACGTTGTATGGGTATTTCGGTTGCTGTATTTGTAGGTCAAGCAAGTCAGTGGGTAGATGAAATTAAAGCAGGCTTTGAAAATGTACGCCCAGGCGTGTGGGATGATGCAAATGCAGCATACGGGCCGCAAACATCAAAAGCAGCAAAAGCACGTATTTTATCACTCATTGCCGGTGGTAAAGAGCAAGGCGCTACTTGTTTAATTGATGGTTCTGACTTTACGGTTGAAGGGTATGAGCAAGGTAACTGGGTTGGCCCAACGTTATTTACCGATGTTACAAAAGAGATGGATTTATACAAAGAAGAAATATTTGGCCCAGTACTGGCGTGTATGTTTGTAGACACGCTTGATGAAGCAATCGCACTTATTAACGACAGCCCTTACGGTAACGGCACCTCATTATTTACGTCAAGCGGCGCAGTGGCTCGTAAATTCCAACACGAAATTGAAGTAGGCCAAGTAGGTATTAATGTGCCAATTCCGGTGCCACTGCCGTTCTTTTCGTTCACTGGTTGGAAAGGCTCGTTTTATGGCGATACTCACACGTACGGTAAACAAGGCATTCGTTTTTACACAGAAACTAAAACAATTACCTCACGTTGGTTTGAAGACGACATTGCGTCGGGTCCAAACATGAGCATTAACTTAAAATAATCGTAATTAAAAAATGAGTAAATAAAAGAATAATTAATAATAAAGATGGGCGCGAAGGCTACTTCACACACAACACACATAAGCCTTCGCCGCTCGTCACGAACGACTCCCTTGACGGGAAACACTAACAACACAACTAACATAACTTACACAATTAAAGAGGTCTAACATGGACTTTAACTTATCTGAAGATCAACAAGCCTTTGCGCAAACAGCACGCCAATTTGCCGAGTCGGAACTTGCACCCTATGCAGCAAAATGGGATCGCGAGCATATTTTTCCTAAAGACACGATTAAAGCAGCGGGCGAGCTTGGTTTTTGTGGTTTATACACGCCAGAGGAAGCAGGCGGCCTTGGTTTATCTCGTTTAGATTCGAGTATTATTTTTGAGCAGCTTGCTATGGGCTGTACAGCAACAACGGCCATGTTAACCATTCATAATATGGCCACCTGGATGGTAGCAAGTTTTGGTACCGATGCTGTTAAAGACAAATACGTAGAGCAATTAGTCATGGGCGAGCTACTTGCCTCTTACTGTTTAACAGAGCCAGGCTCGGGCTCAGATGCCGCATCACTTAAAACAAAAGCCGTGCTTGAGGGTGATGAGTACGTTATTAACGGCTCAAAAATGTTTATATCGGGCGCGGGCGAAACCGAAGTATTAGTTGTAATGGCACGTACAGGCGGCGAAGGCGCTGCGGGTATTTCGGCATTTGTAGTGCCTGCCGACGCAAAAGGCGTTGAATACGGCAAAGCAGAAGAAAAAATGGGTTGGAACGCACAACCAACACGCCTAATTAGCTTTGAAGATGTGCGCATTCCTGCGCATAACTTATTAGGCGCAGAGGGCGAAGGCTTTAAATTTGCGATGCAAGGCCTTGATGGCGGCAGGATAAACATTGCCACATGTTCAATTGGTACAGCGCAAGCGGCGCTTAACACCGCTCGTGAATATTTAAAAGAACGCACCCAATTTGGTAAACCATTGGCTGCGTTTCAAGCGTTGCAATTTAAAATTGCCGATATGAATACCGAGCTTGTAGCTGCGCGCCAAATGGTCAGGCTTGCTGCATTTAAACTTGATAATAACGACGTTGAAAAAACCACTTACTGCGCCATGGCTAAACGCTTTGCTACCGATATTGGCTTTACCGTATGTAACGACGCACTGCAAATTCATGGTGGTTACGGTTACATAAAAGAATACCCGCTTGAGCGCCATGTACGTGATGTACGTGTTCATCAAATTTTAGAAGGTACTAACGAAATTATGCGTGTAATTATTGCGCGCCGTATTTTAGCTGAGTCAGCAAGCGACGTTTTATAAGGAGCAATGTATGTCAGAATCTAAATCTAATCCGAGTATTGAACTTACAACCGAAGGTCATGTTGCAATTTTAACAATGTCTAATCCGCCAGCAAACACCTGGACAAAAGACACCTTAATTGATTTAAAAAACAAAGTTAATGAGCTTAATAATAATAAAAACATTTATGCATTAGTGCTGACTGGTGAAGGCGAGAAGTTTTTTAGCGCGGGTGCCGACCTAAACGTATTCGCCAGTGGCGATAAAGGCGTAGCCGCCGATATGTCGCGTGTATTTGGTGAAGCATTTGAAGCGCTTACTAACTTTAGAGGTGTGTCGGTTGCAGCCATAAACGGTTATGCAATGGGCGGTGGCTTAGAGGTTGCCCTTGCGTGCGACGTACGTATAGCAGAAGAGCAAGCACAAATGGCGCTTCCTGAAGCTAAAGTAGGGTTATTACCGTGCGCGGGTGGCACACAAAATTTAGCATGGCTAGTTGGCGAAGGCTGGGCAAAACGCATGATTTTATGCGGCGAGCGCTTAAAAGCCGATAAAGCCCTGCAAATTGGCTTAGTTGAAGAAGTAGTATCAGAGGGTGAAAGCTTTGCGGCGGCACTAAAACTTGCAAACCAAGTAAGCGAGCAAAGCCCTACCTCAGTCGCTGCGTGTAAAACATTGATTCAAAAAGGGCGTCATCAACCCATGGCAAGTGTATTGCCTCTTGAGCGCGAGTTATTTGTTGGTTTATTTGATACCGAAGATCAACAAGAAGGCGTAAATGCCTTTTTAGAAAAACGCCGTGCTAACTGGGTAAACGGCTAATGAGTGCTTTAACATTATTAAATAGCGCCGATGAGCCCGTGGTATTTGAAACCGCAACCGCAGAAAACGGCAGTTTAATAGGGCTTATTACACTCAACGCGCCAAAAGCCTTAAATGCACTTAATTTTGAGATGATCAAATTACTTGAGCCGCAGCTGCGAGCTTGGCAAGACGATGATGCTATTGCAATGGTGTTGTTAAAAGGCGCAGGCGATAAAGCATTTTGTGCCGGCGGCGATGTTGTAAGCCTTCATCATGCAATGGCGCAAGGTAAACCAAAAAGCTTAGTTGAAGAGTTTTTTACGCTTGAGTACAAGCTTGATTATCTTATTCATACCTTTGATAAACCAATCCTTGTTTGGGGTAACGGCATAGTAATGGGTGGCGGTTTAGGGTTAATGGCCGGTGCTAGCCACCGCGTTGTAACTGAAAGTTCACGCATTGCGATGCCAGAGCAAACCATTGGTTTATACCCAGATGTAGGCGGTAGTTACTTTTTACATAAAATGCCACAAAGCGTCGGGTTATTTTTAGGGCTAACGTCGGCATCAATTAACTGCGAAGACGCACGTTTTGTATCACTTGCCGATCACTCCATCGACAGCACTAAATATGATTCCATGCTTGCGCAAATTTTAGCAGCTAAATGGGGCAAAACCGCAAGCTTAAATCATGAGCGATTAACCGATTTACTCACCGATTTAGACAACCAATCTGCGCGTATGCCAAAAGGCAATATAAAAGCTAATTTAAAAACAATTCAAAAGCTGGGTGAATTTACAACCTTGCAGGAGCAAGTTGATTATATTTTAGGGCTAGCTACTGACGATAAATGGCTACAGCGCGCTCAAAAGTCACTTAAACACGGATGCCCCCTAAGCTGCGCACTCGTTAGTGAGCAATTAAAAACAAGCCAAGGCAAAAGCTTATTAGCGTGTTTTAAGATGGAGCTGGGTATGTCGGTTCGCGCTGGCGAAGTAGGCGAGTTTCAAGAAGGTGTAAGGGCGCTATTAATAGATAAAGACGGCGCGCCTAATTGGCAGTACAAAACACTTAGTGATGTACCACAAACAATAATCGACAGTTTTTTTGCTAACCGCTTTGGCGAAAACCACCCACTCAATGGCTTAGACACGCCATCACACACATAAAGGAAAGACGATGACTAAACTCAATATTGGTTTTATCGGCTTAGGTAATATGGGCGGCCCAATGGCGGCTAACTTAATTAACGCTGGACATACTGTGAGTGTGTTCGATTTAAACCAGTCGGTCGTAAATGAACTTGCAAACAAAGGCGCAAAAGCTGCGATTGATGCAAAGCAGTGCGCAACCAATGCTGACGTACTTATTAGTATGTTACCTGCAGGCAAGCATGTTAAATCGCTGTATTTAGGAAATAACGACGACAGCGGTTTAATTAACGTGCTGAGCAAAAATACATTAGTAATTGATTGCTCAACAATAGATGCAGAATCAGCCCGTGTTGTAGGCAGTGCACTTGGCAAACAAGGCATAAGCTTTGTAGATGCACCGGTATCGGGCGGCGTTGCAGGCGCAACCGCAGGCACACTTACTTTTATTGTAGGCGGCGAGAAAACCGCGTTCGATAAAGCACATACAGTGCTGAGTGATATGGGTAAAAACATATTTCATGCAGGCGATATTGGCGCAGGACAAGTAGCAAAAATATGTAATAACATGCTACTCAGTATTTTAATGGCAGGCACCAGCGAAGCACTGCAAATGGGTATAAATAACGGCTTAGATCCTAAAGTACTTAGCGACATTATGACTGCAAGCTCTGGCCGTAACTGGACGCTTGAGCTTTACAACCCTTGCCCAGGTGTAATGGATACCGCACCGGCTAGTAACGATTACAAACCAGGCTTTATGGTTGATTTAATGGCTAAAGACCTAGGACTTGCCATGGAAGCCGCGCAGCAAAGTAATTCATCAACCCCTATGGGTTCAATGGCTAAAAATTTATACACTATGCTACAGCACCAAGGTGCGGGTAGTGATGACTTTAGTGCCATTTTTAAACTGTTTTCTAAGTAGGAGCAACGCGTGGAAATTAAAAATAACACGGTAGTAATAACCGGTGGCGCACAAGGTTTAGGCTTTGCAATGGCGCAAAAGTTTGCACTTATGGGCGCAAACATTGCTTTAATAGATATGGCACAAGACTTATTAAACACCGCATGCGAGCAGTTAACGCAACTTGAGGGTGTCACTGGCAGCATTAAAGGGTATGCCGCAAACGTAACAAATGAGAGCGAAGTAGAAAACGTATTTAATACTATTAACAGCGATTTTGGCCACATTGATGTGCTTATAAACAACGCCGGTATTTTACGCGACGGCATGTTTATAAAGGCAAAAGACGGTAAAGTCGTTAAAAAAATGTCTCTTGAGCAATTTCAATCAGTGATTGATGTAAACCTGACCGGTGTGTTTTTAGCAGGGCGGGAAGCTGCAAGCCACATGATTGAATCAGGCAAAGGCGGCGTTATAGTCAATATGTCGAGCGTAGCGCGCGCAGGTAACATAGGCCAAACAAACTACGCGGCATCAAAAGCAGGCGTAGTGGCACTTACCACCACATGGGCTAAAGAACTTGGTCGATTTGGTATACGCGTAGGCGCTATTGCACCAGGTGTAATAAGCACCGCCATGACCGACGCCATGAAGCCAGAAGCCAAACAACGTATGCTTGCAGTAACGCCAGTAGGGCGCTTAGGCGAAAGCGACGAAATTGCCCATACCGCACAATACATAATTGAAAACGACTTTTTTACCGGCCGCGTTGTTGAAATAGACGGCGGTATTCGTTTGTAAAGTAAGTTTGAGGTTGAATTTAAAAAAGCATGGCTTTTGGGCCGTGCTTTTTTGTTTTAAATCGGGGAGATTTATAACCTTGAAAAAGGGCTGATAATGGCGTTGGCGTTTTGTTGTAAAACATGAGTAGGATACCCGTTGAATTAAAGCGTAGAACATTTTAGCGTTCTAATTAACTGCGTTAAAAACTTCTCATATAGACAAACAATATAACTAAATTTTTGCCTTGTTACTGAGATATTTATAATCTTGAAAAAGGGCTAATAACCCCGTTGGCACCTTGTTGTAGTACATGAGTATATATTTGTGTAGTACGCACGTCGCTGTGACCTAATTGTGTTTGTACTGTACGTATATCAGCGCCGCTTTGCAGCAAATGCGTAGCGAAAGAGTGGCGTAAAGAATGTGGGGTAACGTGTTTATTAATATTTGCATCAAAAGCGGCTTTTTTAACAGCGCGTTGTAATTGCTTTTCATCAATATGATGGCGCCTTAATTGTTTACTCTCGGGATCAAGATTTAGGGCCTGTTTATCTTTCGAGGTTAAATTTGCAGCAGTGTGTTTGGTATTTAGGCAAGGCAGAGCCTATGAAGTGTGGTTATTCCCCATAAATAGGCGATAACGCAGCATAGATACCAAACATGCGCTGCCCTTTGGGTTCTTTCTAGGGACGATTAACTCTTTGTTGCTCGGTTTT
>NZ_PNDU01000116.1:0-20713 GCF_005886635.1 Pseudoalteromonas sp. S558
AGGTTACAAACCTCGCGCCGCGATTAAATCGCCCCTAGATTGAACAAATTTCAATCCACAAAGGTCAACACGCCCTAGTCTAATTCTAAAAATTGGCGTATTTCAGGCAATTTTGCCATACCATCTTCATAGCCTATTTTCATTAAGTGCTGGGTGTAGCGCTTTTCGAATAATAAGTAACTGGTTAAACTCGATTGCGAATGCTTTTTCACACCGATTATTCTAAGCAGCACTTTAATAGCCCACGGCATATCGTTGTAATACTGCGCTGCAATAGCATTGAAGTTTTGCGAAGGGTTAATTACAAACGCCTCAATTTGTTTAAGTTCTTGATGTTTATCGCGTGCGGGTAATAGCCCTAAGGTGCGGTTTACTCGGCCTAAACGCTCTAAATCCGACTGCATTGTGTCGGTAAATACACTATCGAGTAAATGCCCTGCAACCGCAGAAAGACCCGGATAATGTGCTGAATAACCAGGAGGATGTTGCTCCTTTGGCTCATCTACCCCAATTATAAATATTTTTTCAGCGCCTAAATGAATAGACGGACTAAGCGGGGATAGTTGATGAATAGAGCCATCGCCAAAATAGTGGTTATAAATATTTACGCTTGGAAATACCATTGGAATAGCACTTGATGCCATTAAATGCTCAACGTTAATACGTGTTGCACGTCCTTCTCGTTTAGCGCGTTGCCAAGGTGCTTGCGTATTTGACTGAAAAAATGCCACCGAGTCAGCGGTTGTGTAACTGGAGGCTGTGATCGATAACGCATCTAAATAGTTTCGATGTAAGTTACGCTCAATTCGATTTAAATCTAATATCTCGTTTAATAAGCCACGAAGAGGACGATTATTTAACAAACTCGCAGGTGGGTGATTAATATGCTCTGATTGAAAACTCGTTAAAATATTACGAGCAATATGACCAAAAACACTTAAAAAGTCGCTTTTATACACCATAGACGTTGAAAAGTTTTTCCAAACAGATTCAAGTTTCCTCACTGCTAAATGTGCACAAGAAGCGTAACATGCTAATGCAGCAGAGTTAATTGCCCCTGCAGAGGTGCCATTTATAACTCTAAACGGTAATGGCGCGGTGCGTGGCATGCTATGAGCAAGCGCTTTTAGTACGCCAACTTGATAAGCTGCACGAGCGCCGCCACCTGTTAGTAATAAGGCTATTTTTGGTTTTTTTGGATCAACTTGCTTGATTTTCATATTGGTGGTTAAACTGTTCTACGTCTTTACTTTATTTATTAACTGTAAGTCTTTAAGCTAGAAGAATCAAAGGATAACTACTTTTATACTAATTACATTAAATACCAAGGGCTTTAGCGTGTATTTTTCATTCGCTAAACGATTTTGTATTAAATGCCATTAGTATTGTTGGTAGAATGAATTTAATCCACTTAGCGCACTCTAAGTGATACCGCATTTTTATTTTTATGGAGTTCGTATGTCAGATAAACCAGAAGCGTCAGATGTTCAAAAACGTCCACCGAATAACAACCTTCTTTTTGCCGTTATTATTTTAATAGTCGTAGCATGCGCGGCTGCTTTTATATTACTCAAACCAAACGATGAGCAAGTAACGCGCACCAAAGTCGAGCCGTCAGTTAAAGAACAGCTAATACTGGAACTTAAACCAGAAAATGCTCAAGACGTTGAACAGGGCGCACTTTCTGTAAAGCCAGAGAAACCAGCTGAACTTGAAGTGCCTGCGCAGTCTGTAGCTGAACCTGAGACTGAAACTAAACCAATCGTAAAGCCACTCCCAGCACTTAATGAAAGTGACACGGTTGTTGTGACTAAAATTGACGAGTACTTTAGCGACCCAGTAATGAGTTTAATGGTAACCGACGATGTAATTCGCCGTGGTGTCGTGTTTATAGATAACATTGCCCAAGGCAAAATCGCCAAAAAACATGCACCTGTTATTAAACCAGAAGAGAGTTTTAGCGTAACTGAAGGGGATATTTTAACGATTGATCCTAATAGCTATGAGCGTTATACACCGTATGTAAAAGTATTCACCAGCATGAGTGCAGCTCAAGCCGTGCGTTTGTACGAAGAATATAAACCACTTATTAACAGTGCATACACTGAAATAGGTTACGGCGATGATGAGTTTAATCAAACCCTAACCGACGCAATTGATTTACTACTCGATACGCCAGAGCCCCAGGGCGACTTACCATTACTTCGTAACTCGGTAACATATCAGTATGCATTTTCAGAATGGGAGCAATTACCTGCTGCTCAAAAACAACTTTTACGCATGGGTCCTGAGAACATGAAAAAAGTAAAAGCAGCACTGCGTAATATTAAAGCTCAGTTAGAGAGTAATTAATACGCACAAAAATAGCTAAATGCACCGCGATTGTATATGAAGTATGCAATCGCACTTTCTTTTTAGATTATCCCTTGAATAACAGAGCAAAAGTAGAGATAATCCCCCCGCGCCAACCAAGGCCCTCAATGGTAGTCTTATTGGTCCTCTCGCAACACTAGCAGGCGAACCTGGTCAGGCCCGGAAGGGAGCAGCCACAGTTTGTGACGTGTGTGCCGAGATGTGGCTGGTAAGACTGCCACCCAAATTCCTCATTTGGTGTTGTTTGAAGTATAAGTTGACATATTTGTACTAAAAGGTGGCATAAATTGGAAGTATAAGGTGGCATAGTCTAGTATTTAACCAAATGGTTAGATGGTTGACTCACATGTACAGAAGAAAACTCAAACACTCCCGTGTTAAAAATCTCCATAAATTTGCTAGTCAAAAAAATAAATCCACATGTTTAGTTGAATCCTCTTTAGAATTTGATGCGTGTTTCCATTTTGAATTTTCACCATCAATAGCCGCATTTGAAGCACAACCACTAGGTTACGAATATGAGTTTGATAACCGTATTTGCCGTTACACACCTGACTTTTTACTTACCCACACAGACGGCACGCAAAAATTTATAGAAGTAAAACCGCAAAGCAAAATTGCCGACGAAGACTTTCGTGCACGTTTTATTGAAAAGCAAGCTATCGCTAAGCAAGATGGACGTGATTTAATACTGGTTACTGATAAACAAATCCGTGTATACCCAACACTCAATAACTTAAAGCTTTTGCATCGCTACTCTGGTTTTCAGTCTTTAACAGAGCTGCAAGCATCGGTGCTAGAACTTGTTAAGCAATACGGCTCTATTAAAGTGGGACAGTTAGTTAGCTTTTTAAAAGTAACTGCCGGTGAGCTACTTGCTACGGTGCTACGATTATTATCATTAGGGCAGTTATTTGCCGACTTAACTACAAATGAAATATCAATAGAAACAGCAATTTGGTCTAACAATGTTTAATGACGGGCTGTTTGAAGATGAATTTAACCAGCCATTACCAAAAGTAGAAACCAAACTACCTCAAAATTACGCCAAAGATTTACAAGCCCTTCCTGAAAAAATTAAAACAACAACATTTGCTAAGCTTAAATATATTCAATGGCTTGAAGCTAATATTCAAGGCGGTTGGACACAAAAAAGCCTTGAGCCTTTATTAAAAGTAATGCCCGAAGTTGAGGGAGAAAAAAAGCCCAGCTGGAGAACCGCCGCACGATGGTATAGCGCTTATACAAATGCAGATAAAAATATCATGGCGCTAATACCAAGACACCAAAAAAAGGGTAACAGGGAGCGCGATACAGCAACCGATAAGTTTTTTGAAAAGGCACTTGAACGTTACTTAGTAAAAGAAAAACCATCAGTGGCTTCGGCTTACAAGTATTACGCAGACTTAGTTATTATTGAAAACGACAGTGTTGTAGGTAGTGTTTTAAAGCCTTTAACATACAAAGCATTTAAAAACAGAATAGATAACTTACCGCAATACGAAGTAATGGTTGCTCGTTATGGTAAGCGCCTTGCTGATATTGCTTTTAATAAAGTGCAAGGGCATACACGGCCTACCCGAGTACTTGAAAAAGTTGAAATTGACCATACACCCCTAGACCTTATTTTATTAGATGATGAACTGCATATTCCACTTGGTCGGCCAACACTCACTATGTTAGTAGATGTGTATAGCCATTGTATTGTTGGCTATTACTTTAGCTTCAGCGAACCTTGCTATGATGCAGTAAGGCGAGCGATGATGAATGCCATGAAACCTAAAAGTGAAGTGGCAAAGCTATACCCTGATACAGTAAATGAGTGGAAGTGTGCTGGTAAAATTGAAACACTCGTTACTGATAATGGAAGAGAGTTTTGGGGTAACAGCTTTGAGCTAGCTTGTGAAGAAATAGGCATTAATACTCAGTATAACACTGTCGCAAAGCCTTGGTTAAAACCAATTGTAGAACGTATGTTCGGCACAATAAATACTGAGTTATTAGACCCTATACCAGGTAAAACCTTTTCTAATATTTTACAAAAGAATGAATATAATCCCAAAAAAGATGCAATTATGCGTTTTACGACCTTTATGCAGTTATTTCATAAATGGGTAGTAGACGTTTACCATCAAGATGCCGACAGCCGTTTTAAGTACATACCGAGCCAACTATGGGAGCAAGGCTTTAGTACGTTACCACCAACAATGCTGAGTAATGATGATCTACAACGACTAGATATTGTGCTCAGTATTTCAATTCACCCTAAACTTCGAAAGGGAGGGGTATGGCTGGAAAACTTAAGGTATGACAGCACGGAGCTGTCTAATTACAGAAAGCAATTTAGTCACAACGTATCTCATAAGGTTTTAGTTAAGTTAAACCCCGAAGATATTTCTTATGTATACGTATACCTCGATAAGCTAGAGCATTACATAAAAGTACCATGCATAGACCCAAACGGTTACACCCAAAATTTAAGTTTGAATCAGCATAAAATAAATATGCGCATTCATCGTGATTTTGTTTCGAGCTCTATTGATAATGTTGGCTTAGCAAAAGCGCGTATGTTTATTCATAACAAAATTCAAAAAGAGTTTGAAGCGATAAAAAATGCGCCAAAAAACTCAAAGGTAAAAGGGGGGAAAGCGTTAGCTAAGCATCAAAATGTTAGTAGCGACTCGCAGAAATCAATAGCTCAGAGCGAGCCAGTAGTGCCAAAAAAGGTTACACCTAAAGAGCAGCCAGCTGATAGTTGGGATGACTTTATCTCAGATCTGGATGGATTTTAATTATGCTGACCGATAAACAAAAAGAAAAGCTTAATGAATTTCGCGATATATTTATTGAATATCCAATAATAACCACTGTATTTAACGACTTCGACAGATTAAGACTTGGTAAAGGGTTAGCGGGCGAAAAGCCCTGCATGCTGTTAAATGGCGATACAGGCACAGGAAAAACAGCACTGCTCAAGCAATATAAAGAACGACATTTACCGCAATTTATTAATGGAGTGATGAATCACCCTGTATTAGTCAGTCGCATACCTAGCAACCCGACACTAGAATCGACTTTAGCCGAGCTTCTTAAAGACTTAGGGCAAGTTGGCAGCACAGAGCGCAAGCTGCGAGTAAACGGTACTCGGTTAACTACATCATTAATAAAGTGCCTAAAAACGTGTGGCACAGAGCTTATAATTATTGATGAGTTCCAAGAGCTAATTGAGCACAACCAAGGTAAAAAGCGCCGCGAGATTGCTAATCGATTAAAATACATTAACGATGAAGCGGGTGTATCAATCGTATTGGTAGGTATGCCGTGGGCAGAAAAAATAGCAGACGAGCCTCAATGGTCATCGCGTTTATTAGTGAGGCGGCAGCTGCCATATTTTAAATTATCAGAAAACCCAAAGCACTTTGTGCAGTTAATAATTGGCCTAGCCAACCGAATGCCATTTACCGAAAAGCCAAACTTAAGTGATCAAGCAACAGTTTTTGCTTTGTTCTCACTATCAAAAGGTTGTTTCAGAACATTAAAATACTTTTTAGATGATGCCGTACTTTATGCATTAATAGACAGCGCAAAAACACTCACAACCAAGCACTTAGTTAAAGCATTTGAGGTACTGTTTCCTGACGTACCAAACCTATTTACGTTGCCTGTTGCAGAAATAACAGCAAGCGAAGTTGAGCGCTACTCACTCTATAAACCTGAAAGCGCCCAAGACGAAGATCCGTTTATAGCAACCAAGTTTACTGACCGGATGCCGATCAGTCAGTTGTTGAGAAAGTGATTTTTCTGCTTTTTTATTGGCGCTAAGTATTGTTATTAAACAGTTAAAAATGAGTTTAATGACAAGTATTCAAACCCGTTATTTGTAGAAAAAAGTGAAAATTTCCAAATATAAATAAATTATTCCTGTACTAAGAAATATAGCAACTAAAGGATTACGAATAGACAGGAGCATGAACTTTTTTGAAGTTGTAACTTTATTAAAAAACGTATTTTCAATATCATCGATGAAGTTATTGCAAAGGTCTTGTAGTTCGAATTTGAGTTTACTTTTATTATCAAGAGTAGTGTCTTTTGATACATAAGTTTCTATGTCGAAACTATAAAATGCGTCAAGCCTTTTTTCATCAACTAAAGGGTATGTATTAAGCTGATTTAATTGTTTAACTTTCCAACTTACTCTCAATATTTTACTGTTATAAATTTCCTCTAGATAAAGCTCAACTGCGTGCTCGTCGAGCCAGCTAGGGTCACATATAGTGCTCAGTTGCTCAATTAGCGAGTCTTTTTGAGTAGTTATTGAAGTTCTTTTAACTCCATGATAATGGATGAACAGAGTGATAATCCAACTTATAAACACCCATTCAAAGGTAATCATAAACTAATTATTTTGCCTTTTTAAATCAGCTGCAAGTATGCGTTCATTCGCTGTTGCTACAAAGCTAGGTACTGTATCATGCTTGATTACGAGCTTTTCATCTAACTGAACTTTGGTAAATCCAGCCCTCGAAATTAAACCACCGAATGCTTCATCTAAGAATGATCTTCCGTATCGGTTATAACCTGTAAGATCAACAATAACTTTATCATGTGTCTCAAGAGCCTTGATTAGCATAGAGTTACGAAATACTTCCCCTGAAGTTTTATCACAACCAGGCGCATCGTCTTTATACCTTCCTTTCGGGCTCGGATGAAATTCATCCACAACAATAATAGTTCTACTCGAGCTCATTTAATTTAATACTCCACTGAAGCAATGTACCAGAAAGTTCATTATGTAATTCCATTCGGAAATGCTCGTCGCCATTTATAGCACCTTTGTTATATTGATAGCCACCTTTGTTACTAAAAATAATAAGCTTACTATCAGGGTCAGTTGTTATTACATCTTTTATTGATACACTACCTTGCCCATGGCTATCATCATCTAGGCGTGTCATATCATGCATCATTGAAGCATGAATTAAGCCTGAATCACCTATTGTCGCTCTTAAAGGAGCAATCATTGATTTTGCTGTTCTTACAAATCTCTTGACTGCACCAATTTTAGTATTTGCTTCTTCACCATGGAGTATCATTGAATACTCCTCTGGATAATTCTCTTTTACTCTACTCTGAAATACTTCGCTATCTTTAAATGATAACGGGATACTTTGACCTGAGTCGAATATGGCTAAATACATATATTCTTCTTGTTTATGGCCGACCAAACAAATAGAGCAGATTACCCACCACTTTTTATTTAAATCAAGTTGTTCATCAGGGTATGCATGGCGCCCTACATTTTCTAAGGTTTCAATAACTGCTTGTGCAATTCTTGACTCTATTTTATCAGGAATTTTGCCGTCATAGTATTTATCCCTAATTGCATCAACTAGAGCATCAGGAAATGTTTGGTACTCTTGATTGCTTCCACTTATCACTGGAATATTATTCTGTGTTTGGTCAAACATTGCTTGGTTTCGCACACCGGAACTTTGAAAGGCTCCTGTATCTTTGATTGATTTATTCACTAAATTTGATTCTTTTGACCAAATGATAGAGACCTTACATCTATACTTATCATAAATTGAATATAGTATTAAAAATACAGGCAATTTCGCAGAGATAGTATTTGCGAAAGAAAGATATATGTGGCGGCTTGTATTTAACAAGTTATCAAAATCTTCAAGAAAAGTAACAAACTCATCGTCATACTTAGATTCAACAATATCAAACACCTTCGGTACAGGTAAGATTGGGGCATTAAAAATAGTATCAAGTTTTTTGGAGTTGAGTCTTTCATTGACTCCTTTTTTTTCATTATAGTATCTGATTTTTTTTGATTTGATACGATCGTATTCTTGCAGTTTTTTTTTCATTAGATTTTTCGATATTTTAAGCTGCCTAAGTAGATATGAATGAAATTTAATTTACTTCTTCATACACAATCCCCTGATACATAGTGAACTTTAATGTTTTAAAAAACAACCATGCTATGTTTGCAGCTTAATTAAATGCTAAGAGATATATTTTTAAATTTTGACTAATTGCAGAATTTAATTCTAAAACTAAAATATCCTTAGTACACTTATGGGTTAGATACTAAGAGAATCTTAGCAAGATATATTTTACAGCTAAGGTTCACATGGAAACTCCAACACCTTCACGCTTAAAAGCTGCAAGAAAAGCAGCTGGCCTTACTCAGCAACAGCTTGGTATGGCATTAGGCATGGAGCCAAACACGGCTAGTGCTCGCATGAACCAATATGAAAAAGGCAAACATGCCCCTGATTTTCTAACAATGAAACGCATTGCTAAAGAGCTTGATGTACCGGTAGCTTATTTTTATTGTGAAGAAGATATTCTGTCTGAACTAATTTGTGCTTTGGGTAAGTTAAAAAAAGAAGACCAAATTGAATTATTAAATACACTCAAACCTGAAAAGCTATAAAGGATCAGAAAACATGGAAGTAAATGCTAATTCAATTAGAAAAATAAGTAAGGCGGGAGATGATTCTTGGCTTTTAGAAGATACTCGCCAAATAATATTTTTTATTGGTCCTAATAATTCAGGTAAAAGCCGAAAATTAAGGTCTTTATTTGAAGTTAATAAAAGTGATTGGGTGTTTGATATAGTGCATCTAACGGTGGATAGAGTAGCTCAAGAACTTTCAGGATATATTACGTCAGGTCAAACGGTTTTCTCGCGCCTAAGATTTATAGACACGAATAAATTATCAAATTATTTACTATCAAATATTAATCACCCTAATAATTTAGACAGTTTAATATCAAATGCATATGAAAAGTCAAAAATAAATCCCAGCCGCAGCGTCGCTTCTGAGGGAGCTAATTTCCAATCAGCAATGATAAATTGGTTAGAAAAAAATTTCGAACAAAATTCTATAGGAGAGTTAATTGCTCAATGTAGTACTTTAAATTGGTCAAAAGTTTATATACCAACAATAAGAGGGTTGCGTCACGTTGCCGAGGTAGATATTTTTGAAACTCGAACTAAGTCAGATTATTTCCCTAAACTAAATAAAAATGAATGTGAGATTTTTACGGGTCACAACCTTTATCAAGATCTGATACGACACTTACTAGGCTCCTACGGAAAACGACAGAAAGTTCGCGAGTATGAAAAGTATCTTTCTGAAAACTTCTTTTTTGGCAGGGATATTTCTTTAGTTCCAATGGTTGATAAAGATGTCGTGCATGTCAAAGAAGGAGATGATGAAGACAGGCCTATTTACGACTTAGGTGACGGTATTCAATCAATCATACTATTGACGTATAAAGTTTTTATGGCTGAAAATCCAACAATGTTTTTTATTGAAGAGCCTGAACATTTTCTGCATGCAGGTCTTCAAAGAACGTTAATTGAAACATTTGCAAAAAATAAAGAACATATGTTTTTTATGACTACTCATTCAAACCACTTTTTAGATTTGGCTCAAGAGCGTGACGATATTTCAATTCAACAAGTTTCAAGGGTAAAAGGTGAGAGTAAAGTACAAGCCTCATTAGATTATGGTGAGTTACTTAATGAGCTTGGTGTACGTGCCTCGTCGGTACTTCTTGCTAATTGTTCAATTTGGGTGGAAGGCGTTACTGATAAATTATACTTGCGAGCCTATCTAAATAAATACATCGAAGAGCTCGAAGATGAAGATAAGAGAAGTAAGCTGAAGAGTTATCATGAAAATCTTCATTTTGTTTTTACAGAGTACCAAGGTAGTAATATCACTCACTGGGATTTTAGTGACGATCTTGAAAACGATGGTAGTGAAACCCCCGCTAAAAGGCTCAACAGAAATATCTTACTAATTGCTGATGCAGATATTGAAGGTAAAGGTGAGCGTGTTGAAAGCTTAAAAGAAGCTTTGGGTGAGGCATTTTATTTACTTGAATATAAGGAAATCGAAAACTTTATACCCTTTGATATTTTGATTGATACTGCTAAAGCTAGATGGGGAACTTTTACCCAAAGAGCCAATTGTGATATCGATAAATTTAATAATATTAAAGAAAGCTCATTTAGAAAAAAAGATGTTGGTATCGGTAAGGTTTTAGAGCGTAATGTCGTTAAAAATGAGGGGGCTGAGCGGAACTTTTACTCTGAAAAATCAGGTACAATTAAAGACAAAGTTAAATTTTGTCATACTGCAATTTCACTAATGAATGAATCTGATGATTGGAAACTAACGCCAGAGCTAACTTTATTATGTAAAAGGGTTTGGGATTTTATTGAATCACATAATAAATAACTGCTTATGTGATTCGACCTTTTAGATGTAAATGAGCAGATTCTGAAATATCACAACCGATAGCTTTTCGATTTAAGTTATTGGCTGCTACTAAAGTAGCTCCTGAGCCAAAAAAAGGATCGATGACGATTTCATTTTCCTTACTGCTTTGAGAGATAAGCGTTTCAATTAACTTAACTGGTTTTTCAGTAGGGTAGCCTCTGTATACTCTTTTACACGTGAGGATGTCTGGCACGCTTAGATCATTTAACTTGCGCTTACCTTTCTCGAAAAAAAGAATATATTCGTGTCTGGCTCTGTAATGATAACCCATTCCAATAGTTACTTTATCCCAAATTATTGGCTTCCAAAACTTGAAACCTACTTTTTCAGCTATTGGCTTAATATAAAACATTGTTTCCTGATCGCAGAATAGATAAAAATGCGAACCTTTTTTAAGTACTCTGTAAATTTCTATTAGTAGTTCTTCAAAGCGATTATTTGGAAATATGTCGAACCATTGATTGCTTGACGATTTACTTACTTTTAGGCGAGTGGTTGTTCCTATTTTTCGATATTTTTCTAATGATTCGTAGGGTGGGTCAGTAATTAAAAGATCAACACTTTCGGTTGAAAGTGTTGATAACCAATTTACCGCATCATCTTTAAATACTTGCATTAAATCTCTTTAGTTAAAGTGTGCTGCACAATCGGCCATTGTGTGAGCTTTTTGATGAAGTCCCCTTCGGTAAATGACGGCAATCTATGCAGTAGCTCTGGAAACCATCGGGGTTTTGTGACGATTTACGTGCGGGTGTTTTACCAAATGAATTAGGATAAGTATGAAAAATATGCTCCGAACCATTTGCGTCTGAACAATGTGGACAAGATTTAAATCTTTGTCCTGTAATTTGGTCAGCCTTTATGATCATTCCACTATTGAGTGCTTTATTGCAGCAGTTACAAGCCATAAGAATCTCCTTATAAGTTAGCTTTGTATTTTTAAATTTGAGTTTTTTATTATGTTACTGGCTATTAATACATCCATTAGAAATGCCGTAACGCTCTCTACAGTATCAGATATTGTACTTTTGTGAA
Organism: Pseudoalteromonas sp. S558; assembly: GCF_005886635.1. Taxonomy (NCBI): domain Bacteria; kingdom Pseudomonadati; phylum Pseudomonadota; class Gammaproteobacteria; order Alteromonadales; family Pseudoalteromonadaceae; genus Pseudoalteromonas; species Pseudoalteromonas sp. S558. The sequence continues at coordinate 11,718 of NZ_PNDU01000116.1, forward strand.
GTACGAATGATTTAACGATAATTATTTTTGACTATCTAATTTATTTAGCCTAAACCTAAACTAAGATTTTCTTAGTTTAGGTTGGCGATGCATTTTTTAGTTCAAACAAAACCTTATCCTGAAGAGGCGCTTGAAAGCTATTTGCTAAGGCTTGCTAGGGATAACTCATACGATCGTTATAGTGAGCTTGCTGATATTTTATGGCAATGGCTTGCAGAGCAAGATCATGATCTTGAAGGTGCGTTGCCGTTAGAGCTGAGTAAAGTTGATGTTTATCATGCTAGGCAAGCGAGCAGCTTTAGAATAAGAGCGCTTAAGTTAGTAGCCCAATTAGCAGATGTAAACGCTGGTGACATTCTTGCACTTGCATGGCGGCGCAGTAATTTTAAATTTGGTAACCTCGCAGCAGTAAGCCGTAGTGAGCTGACAATTCCCCTTGAGCTACTTCGCACTGATAACATACCTGTTTGCATTGAATGTTTAGCTGAATCTTTATACATTCCTTTTTATTGGCATTTAGAGCCCTACAAAGCTTGCCATAAGCATAAAACACAATTAACCATACAATGTATGGAATGTCATAAATTAGTTGATTATAGAGCTTCTGAGACGTTTCTAGAATGTAATTGTGGTTGTAAACTAACCAGTAGTGAACAGTTAAACGATGCAGACTTTAAAATTGCATCTGCGCTTGCAAGTAATAACAGCCCAAAAATAATGGGGCTGTTATCGTGGTTTGCGAAGGTTAAACAACTTGATGTAAGTGATGCTGACTTTAACCGTACTTTTGTTGATTACTTTAGTACTTGGCCTGAAAGCCTTACCGTTGAATTAAACTTACTCACAAACAATGCGCGACTCAAGCAACTTAACCCTTTTAATAAAACTAAGTTTAACTCTGTTTATGGCGATTTAATCCGGGATGGTCAAATAGCCGCAACAAGTAACCGTAAAAACAAAGTAATTGATGAGATTATTAATTATTTTGTCGAATTAGTTGATAGTAACCCTAAAGCTAAACATCCAAATATTGCTGACTTACTGCTTTGTACTTTTGATACCGCAGTATTGTTAAACACCACCACAGAGCAAGTTTACAGGCTTCATCAAGAAGGCTTTTTAAACTGTGCTTATCCACAAAAAAAGCACGAACAGCTCAGAGCTGATAGCCATGTATTTTATTTACGCCAGGTAATTGAGCTACAGCAAGCATTCGCAGCTGAAAAGCCTCAAACAAAAAAACAATTTATAGCGCCGTGGTAATTTATGAACTTACAAGATGCATTTGCAATTGAATCACTAAAAGAAAAAACCACAGCACTTAGAAAGTTGTTTGCCCCATACACGCCTCACGTTGCGGTAGATGGCTTTGAAGAACAAGCGCTGACTGTACTCATTAACCTAGTTTATAAGCGCAGTGAAATTGATGATCTAACAAGTACAAGAACCGCTAAAAGTGTATTACGCGATGAAGTGTTACTGAGTAAGTGCATTAACGAAGTTAAATGGTTTCATACTCATAATTTAAAATACCCAGATATACGAGTAAGCCATCAGCGTTTAATTAGTAAGGTAGTAAGTGAAGATATTGCGGGTATTTGTAGCCGGTCATTACCTTTAAGTTTTGGCTGGTCGCACAACAGTGCTGAAATTAATCATGCAAAGTTATTTTTAACCTCGTTTAATTGGCAGGGCGAAGTGACTTGTTTAGCAAAGTTATTAATAACTGAAGAGCTTGTTTGGATTAATTTAATAAGAGCATACGGGTTTACTAAAAAGGCGGTTTTAGATATCGCGGGTAAAGTAAAACAGCAGTTGCCAGTGGCAGAGCTCCCATTAGAAGTAAGCTCTTTTTCACCACAGTTACAAATGCCATTTCAGCAAAGCTACCTTGCGGTTACGCCTGTAGTAAGCCACGCAATACTAGCTAAAATTCAGCAATTAACAACAGATCGTAAGTTAAATTTTGCTTTAGTTGAGCACTCAAGACCAGCCAATGTTGGCGATTTAGCAAGCTCAGTAGGCGGCAATATAAGAGTGCTGCGTTACTTTCCTAAAACATATGCTAAGGCTATTAACCGCTCCAAAGTAGTCGATAATGATATTGAGAAAACATTTAAAATTCGTGCGCTAATAAGCAGTCAATTTCAACAGGCGCTTTTGGTGTTGGTAGGCATTAAACAGTTTAATACGTTAAGGCAAAAGCGATTAGCGCGAGTAGCGGCTATTAGGCAAGTACGTGTTAGCTTGCAGTTATGGCTGGATAACATTCTGGAAGCTAAAAATAACGCGCAAAACCAAGCTTATCCTGAGTGGGCAAAGCATTACTTAGATCAGAGTGTTACTAACTGTATTAGCCAATTTAGTAACGTACTAAATGAGAGTCTTGGTAATTTAAGTAAGCTCAAACGCTTTGCATATCACCCTAATTTAATGGGGCTGTTTAAGGTGCAATTAAACTATGTGTTTACTCACTGTGCAGCTGAACAAGAAACATTAAATGATGAGCAAATAGTGTATGTACATTGTCAAGATATGCGAGTGTTTGATGCCGAAGCAATGGCTAACCCGTATATTCAAGGCATGCCGTCACTTACTGCTTTAAATGGGCTTGCTCATAACTTTGAGCGTAAGCTAAAAAGCTTTATAGACCCTTCAATTAAGTTTATTGGCAGTGCCATTTACATTGAAAACTATCAACTACATACGGGTAAACCATTACCTGAGCCAAGCAAGTTAAAACAAGTTACAGGACGTAGTCATGTTATAAGTTCTGGTATTATCGATAAACCTAAATGCGATATAACACTCGATTTAGTATTTAGGCTTTTCGTACCAAACATTAAGCTGTTAGATAAGTTAAATAGTCAGCTTATAAAGCCCGCACTACCATCTTCATTTGCAGGCGGGACTATGCATCCACCTTCGTTATATCAAAATATTGACTGGTGTCATGTACATACTAAACCGAGTGAGCTGTTTAAAAACCTTAAGGCAAAATCGTTAAATGGCAGTTGGTTGTACCCTTCAAAAAAAGTAGTCAAAAGTTTTGAACAATTGATAGATGCGCTTAACGGTAACTTTAATTTAAGACCCGCTGCAATTGGCTTTGCTGCGCTTGAAGAACCCGTAAAGCGAGATGCAGCATTACATGAACACCATTGTTATGCAGAGCCCGTAATTGGGCTCTTAGAGTGTGTTAGCAATACATCAGTAAAGTACGCAGGCGCTAAGCAGTTCTTTCATGACGCATTTTGGGTTATGGATGTTCAAAAAGGGTCTATGCTTATGAAAAAGTCTAAGTTTGAGTATGAATAATGCAATTACCTCGGCACTTAAGTTACACGCGTTCGCTCTCACCCAGTAAAGCGGTGTTTTTTTATAAAACACCGGAATCTGATTTTGAACCGCTACAAATAGAGCAAAATAAATTAGTTGGGCAAAAGTCAGGGTTTAGCGATGCGTATCAAAAGCAAAATGTGGCTAAAAACTTAGCGCCACAAGATCTCGCTTTTGGGAACCCTCAAACAATTGATGTGTGCTACGTGCCTCCAACAGTAAATGAGCTATTTTGTCGTTTTTCACTCAGGGTTGAAGCTAATAGTAATGAGCCACATGTTTGTGATGATCCTAAAGTTATTTATTGGTTAAAACGTTTTTTTGAAACCTATAAAAAGCACAATGGCCTTAATGAAGTGGCAACTCGCTACGCTAAAAATATACTGATGGGCAACTGGCTTTGGCGTAACCGCCAATCACCGAATGTAGATATTGAAATCCTCACTGAGCACGCAGCCCCGATTGTTGTTGAAGGTGCACAAAAACTAAAATGGCAAGGCAACTGGCAAAATAATCAAACGGCATTATTAACGTTGTCAGAAGCTATTCAAGAAGGGCTTAGTAACCCTCAAAATTATTGTTATTTAGATATAACCGCAAAAATTAAAAATGCATTTAGCCAAGAGGTTCACCCAAGTCAAAAGTTTGTAGATACTGTTGAACAAGGCATGTCATCTAAACAACTTGCATATACTCAAGTAGGCGATAAAAAAGCAGCAAGTTTAAACTCGCAAAAAGTAGGGGCCGCTATTCAAACTATCGATGATTGGTATGAGGGAGGTTACAAACCTTTGCGCACCCATGAATATGGCGCAGATAAGCAAATATTAGTTGCACACAGAACACCTAAGACCCATTCAGACTTTTATTCATTACTCCCTCGCATTGCTTTGCATATTAAACACATGGAAAAGCATGGTTTAGATCAAAGTGAACAATCAAACGCAGTTCACTTTATTGCGTCAGTGTTGATCAAAGGTGGCTTGTTCCAAAGGAGTAAAGCTTGAAGCGCTATTACTTTACCATTACTTATCTACCTAAAAATTGTGATGTAAGCCTGCTGGCTGGGAGGTGTATCGGCATTTTACACGGGTTCATGAGTTCACGCGGAATAAGTAATATTGGTGTATGCTTTCCTAAGTGGAATGAGCAAACGGTAGGTGATCAAATAGCGTTTGTATCAATAGATAAAAAGCAATTAACCAACCTATCTCAGCAAAGCTATTTTGAGATGATGGCTCATGATAAGTTATTTGGCTTATCAAAAATACTCGAAGTACCAACAGAGCAAAATGAGGTTATGTTTATTCGCAATCAATCAGTAGCCAAAGCTTTTGTTGGCGAAAAGCAAAGGCGGTTAAAACGCGCTAAAAAACGAGCTGAAGCCAGAGGCGAAGTCTACAATCCAGAATATCAATTTGAGGCAAAAGACATAGGCCATTTTCATTCAATACCCGTATCAAGCAAAGGCAACGGGGAAAATTTTATACTGCATATACAAAAAATTGAAAATGCTGAATCTATAAAAAATCAGTTTAATAATTATGGCCTTGCTACAAATCAAACATTTCAAGGCACGGTTCCCTCTTTGAATACCCTTTTTTAATAGTTATAAAACACTCTTTTAATTTTCAACTGGTTATAAGGTTGGTTAAAAATAAGGGTAAATAATTTAAATGCGTTTAACAGTTTGGTATTTATAGAAATTTAAACTATTTTTAATAGTGAACTGCCGAGTAGGCAGCTGGAAATGGCTAAAGGATGGCGGATATCTTTCTTTATTTGTGAACTGCCGAGTAGGCAGCTGGAAATTGAAGGTCAACCAGATTTAACGAAAGATGGATGTGAACTGCCGAGTAGGCAGCTGAAGTTAGGCCGGGAAGTGAATAACCACAAATTGTGACTTTTAACTGCCGAAAAGGCAGAGGCTAAATAGAGAGACCCCAGCAAAAGCTGGGATGTTTTTAAGCGTTATAACCGTATTTAAGGCTATTTATAACGTTCTTAATTAACCTTCTACCAGCAATTGTATTTACAAATGTTAAAGGTGTTTTAGAGCTAAATTGTAAGGAGCATGTATTTAGCCATTTATTCCATCGTTCAATACTTTCAAAGTAATCAATACAAGTTGATGCTAAATGAGCCAGCTCGAAGGTATTTTCACTCAAAGTTGCATTTAAACGTTTATGCTCTTTTTTATGACTTTCGAAAGTTCTAGTATTTGTACCAATTGCTTTAGCAAAGGATTGAATATCCCAACCTAACTGAAGCCTAAACTTCTCAACACTTTTTATATCTAAACCGCGCTGAATTAATTCAATTTCATCTAACGGGTTTAAGCTTAAATTAACTTTTCCATTGCTGAGTATATCTACAAATTTATGATTAGCACTAGGTTGAATATCACTAGGCATACATACCTCAAAGCCAGAAAAAGTTATATTTAATAATAGCACTTCTGTTACCCTGCTGATAGTTGCTTAAAGCGATAACCAGTCAGTCAAAAATTGTGTTGTATGAAGAGGAAATTTGACCGCTATGTAATTCATTGTAAGCAATAAAATGATCGCAATTATTAGGTGTGTAACGTTTATAATTGCACCTCAATAGTCTATTTGCTATTTTACGCGCTAATAAAAGGAAATTTTAAGGATTTAAGGATGATTCAACTACAGCGCTACCCAATGCCAGATCGACCAAGTAACCCCAGCCCTTTAGAAATGGCTATTTATAATTATGAATTACTAGCCAAAAAACACTACGACGATAAGCGCCGTAAATCTGCTGCATCTAAGGAAAAGCTACAAAGAGATTACAACCACTTACAAAAAGAACGCAAGCGTTTAGAGCACTTGCTTATCGCGCAGCAAAGCTTAGAGTCTTACCGCGCAGAAAGTGAAGGGAGTTCTGTTAAGGAGCTAGCAGAAGAAGAACATCATCCTACGGAAAAACTTGCTAAGTTTTTACGAGCGGCAGGCGAGCCAAAACCGACTTCATATCATGAAGCACATCATATTGTTTGTGGTAAGGGACGTTATAGACAACGCCTTACATATGCTGCGCGTTTAAGAATGCATTCGTTTGGTATTGGTATTAATGATCCAACGAATGGGGTATGGCTAAGAAACTTTGAAAAAAATAAGTCAGATGATTGGGCTACGCCTGACACTGTTTCTCACAGAAGGCTGCATCGCCATAATTATGAAGTTTGGGTGTCTACTAGTTTAAGAACCAAAGTAAATAAGCTCGATTTCATAAATGCATTACGTGGCGTGAAAATAAAAATTAAAAACCATATGATGCCAGCCAGCGTAATGATGCGTAAAAATGCTAATTGGGATGGTAAATCATGAAGTTGTTCTCGTTAAAGCCTGTTACTAATTCTTACGACATGGTTGAGTGGGACATACTTTCATTCGCTGAAAAAATACAACCAATGTTGCCATCTAATCAAGATGCTTGCATGTTTCTACTTGATATCCATATGAATAATGACTCTTTATTAGAGTATTGGCCTGAAGGTTATGAGTTGTCTTTTTTACCTGGTTATCTAAAAGATAACTACGATATAAGTATCATGGATGGGTTTATCGCTCTTCGGATGAATGCTTATGAGGCTTTAAAAGATTTATTAGCGCCTTTAGGTGAGTTTATTGAAACAAAAGCTGATGGTGAACCTATTGTAATCTTTAACTTGCGTACATTTGGACAAGAAGATGAAGCAAAATGTGAACGCGAATATTTAGACGGTTATCCTTTAGATTGTATCAAGATTGCTTTCATAAATGATGATGTAAAAAATAAGCCTGTTTTTAAGAGTAAATTGACAGGTGGTTCTCGTTTGTATTGTACAGATAAGTTTAAATCTGCTGTAGAAGATAATGGATTAACGGGTGTTTATATTGACGAAGATCTGGATAATATTTTTTCTAATTAAGTTAATTTAGATAAAGAAAACATTATTTAGGCAGTGTTATATAAAACGAAAATCAAAACTACCTTTTAAAAACCACCTATTATATTTTAGTAATTTCAATACCCACATGGATGTGGGTATTTTAATGCCTGAAATAAATCGGATGCTATATGCCAATGAACTTTAACAGCTTATCTGTTGGTTGTTTTTTACCAATTTCTCTTGCATAAAAATTTAATAACAAATTTGTAGTAGCCCACATCTCAGTTTGAAAAGAGTGTTTTGATTTTATCTGACAGTCCCTAATGAGCGATAACCGGACACTGAAAAAGTTAAAGTTATTCTTGTTTTGATGAGTAGGTTCCTAATTTTTCCCGATAACATTATTAAACGCCGCTTTGGGGAAAAATAACATGCTTAATATCTCGCTATTTTAATTACTTGTTTACAAAGGCAATTATTGGTGAAATTATCGGGGTATGTAATATACGCCGTTTTGGTGTGTTATAAACCACCAAAATGGTGTTCAATAAGCTGTTAGTCTCAAGGGGAAAATATGACACTATCCAAAAATCTGGATGAGAAGATTAATAACTTTGACTTTGATTATATTGAGTCATATCTGGGGCACCCCGTTCCTTCATGCCTAAAAGAATTGTATTCGTCAGGCGAAGTATTTGAGCTAGAAAATATCATCGTCGACGAAGAAGATGATGATGAAGGCAATGACTCGCTTTACATATGCATTGCTAATTGGGAGCCGCTAAATGAAGAACGGTATCAAAGGCCCTGGCCTGGAACTGAAAAATATCTTAACTTCGCACAAGATGGTTCTGGAAATCTATTCATAGCTAAGCCAGAGGAAAATTTTGAAGTTGTGCACTTTTTCGATCATGAAACTGGTGAATTAGAGTCATTAAATATAAACATTCCAACTTTCATAGGTAAAGTAAGGGAGTGGAATGAAGACTAACAAGTCAAAGCACGCGGACTTGGCGAAGGTGTCTGGTGTGAGCGGATAAATGGAAATTACAAATTAGTTAATTCGCCTTTCTTTATTCCAAACTTAGCATTCGGGGATATTTTTTCTGCTACACCCGATAAAGTTAACGACCATATATTTGAATTTGATGTTATTGAAGAATCAGGGCACTCAGTCATTTGGGTAATGAATAACGATGATGTAGATACCAGTTTTTTTGTCGATATGCTAAAGAGGCTTGGTTGTAAAATAGAGACTCTTAATCAATTTTCATTGATGACTATCGACGTCCCTCCAGAAATAGATACTATTGCATTGGACCCTCTTCTAGATATGCATGAAGAGCAAGGTCTAGCATACGCATTCCCAGTCTGGAGACATGGTGATTAATTTTCACCTAACAAGAGTCTAAGGTTACGACAGTCCGCAAATGGCACTTTTACGAAGTTCGGCTAAGAGCGATAACCGGTCATTGAGATTGGCTAAATATCGTCGTTAATTGATTGGTGAAACTACGCTTTGCACACATATTCATGAAAATGAGCGCTGCGCGCATATTGGTTAATTTAACTTTACCTAAAATAGTTAGAAAACTTAGTGATAGTAATATCTTAGGTAATTTGTTAAAACTATATAATGTAGAAAAATGAGCGTAGCGTCGGCAGAAACATGCGCGATGAGCGGGTAATCCCCCCATTTTTAATGGAGGCTATCTGTAGAATTTCCGTTGTTTAACTTTTCCAGTTTTTGTATGGGTGT
>NZ_PNDU01000117.1:0-16391 GCF_005886635.1 Pseudoalteromonas sp. S558
TTTGTTATCGCAGACAAAGGCGAAAAGGTATTTTAAATCATCTCAAAGATTTAAAACTAATGCATTTACATATCAAGCGTATGTTGATCTTATGGGGTATTGAAATCTAAAAAATTAAACAAGGACAAAAAACAGTTGGCCTTTTATTCACTCCCTTCACTTATTTTAGCCAACTATTCTAATTATTAAGAATGAAATCAAGGCTGCAGAAGTATTGGGGAATAGGTATCAGGTTGCTTTATATAATAAGAGAACATCTGAAATATTAATGATAAGTGTATCAGAAGTCATTAATAGCGCTAAATCATCAACTTGGCAGGTTTCAGTTCAGTTGTTGGTTCTGCCAAAAAAAACCTAAACCAAGCGGCTAACACTGTCGCACTTGTCACAAAATAGACGCAAAAACACCGCTGACTTGCGGTATTCATACATAGTTGTTCAGTGATGAGTCAGATTCTAATTTGATATGTTCTAATAGTTTGTTCAATTAAAAGTTATTATCAATTCCTTTTATTGAGCCAAAAATCTTATGCTCTGCAGCAATCTTACCTTTGGTGTGTATGGTCACTTTGACTAATGTATATTACTTTACTTGTTAGTTGTGCATCGTCTGGTACAATCAGTCGGCTATTCATGTGAACAATAAGTTGTAGATTAATTCGAGTGGGAATTGAATGAGAATTTTTAAAGCCAAAAGTCCAGCAGGATTTGCTGAAGAATATATAGTTGAGTCTATTTGGAATGGTGATTTCCCTCCAGGTTCAATTCTACCTGCAGAACGGGAACTCTCAGAGTTAATTGGCGTAACAAGAACAACTTTACGTGAAGTATTACAACGTTTAGCACGTGATGGCTGGTTGACTATTCAACATGGTAAACCTACCAAAGTTAATAATTTTTGGGAAACATCTGGCTTAAATATTCTTGAGACCTTAGCGCGTTTAGATGAAGATAAAATGCCTGAGCTGACCGATCAACTTCTATCGGCAAGAACAAATATTAGTGCAATTTATACGCGTGCTGCGATTAAATTAAACCCAGAACGTGTGATTGAAATTTTATCACAAAGTGATGAATTAGAAGATACCGCTCAAGCCTTCTCTGATTACGATTACAAAGTGCATCACGAGCTGGCTGTTGCCGGTAACAATCGTATTTATGTATTAATACTAAATGGCTTTAGAGGCTTTTATTCAAAAATTGGTTGTCATTACTTTTCAGATGCAGGCACACGTGAACTTGCTCGCCAGTTTTATAAAGACCTAACGGTACTAGCGGAAAATAGAGAGCACGATGGTGCGATTTCGATGATGCGTAAATATGGACATCAAACGGGCGAAATTTGGCAGAAAATTCGTGGTGATATGCCATCGGATATAATGGATTAAACGCCTGAAAAAACCTGCATTTGCAGGTTTTTTGCATTTTCGATGTTTTAAATTTTTGTTCGGTATTATCGATTGCGCACATCGTTAAATACGATTATCTTTTTTAAATATTTATATCTAATATACAGAATAATTATATATAGGTGCTATTGGTTTTTAACTTTTAGCGCCCATATATGTACCAGCATTGCAAAAGCAATTGATAACAAACTCAAAATATTTGGAGAATAAAATGGGTGTATTAGTAGGCCGCCAGGCACCAGACTTTACCGCTGCAGCTGTTCTTGGTAATGGTGAAATCGTAGATAGCTACAACCTTCATGAAACAATTAAAGGTAAAAAAGCAGTTATCTTCTTTTACCCACTAGATTTCACGTTTGTATGTCCTTCTGAACTTATTGCATTTGATAAGCGTTTTGAAGAGTTTCAAAAGCGTGGCGTAGAAGTAATTGGTGTTTCTATCGATTCACAATTCTCACATAACGCATGGCGTAACACGGCTGTTGCAGACGGCGGTATTGGTAAAGTTCAATACGCACTAGTTGCAGACGTTAAGCACGAGATTTGTAAAGCATACGACGTTGAGCATCCAGAAGCGGGTGTTGCATTTCGTGGTTCATTCTTAATCGACGAAGAAGGCAACGTACGTCACCAAGTAGTGAATGATTTACCACTAGGTCGTAACATCGACGAAATGCTTCGCATGGTTGACGCACTAGCGTTCCACACTGAGCACGGTGAAGTATGTCCTGCTGGTTGGACTGAAGGTAAAAAAGGTATGGACGCAAGCCCTGAAGGCGTTGCTAAGTTCTTATCTGAAAACGAAGGCGAGCTATAATTTAGCCCTTAGTTTTAAATAAAAAACCGCCAATTGGCGGTTTTTTTATGTGTCTTTATTTAGAAAGAAAAGCTTACTTTAGTGTACAAGTAGCGGCCACGAGGATTATGTACAGCTGATGCATAACCGTATAAATCGCCATCTCCATCACCAATTGCAAATGGTGGCTCTTCATCAAATAAGTTATTAACACCTAAAGATATTTTAGCTGACTCAGTTATACGATATGAGGTTTGTAAATCAACCAATGTTTGTGAATCAATCATGCGCGATGTATTACTGTCAAAATCTAAATTACCGTCAAAGTCGATATCTGGCGTATCTTCAAATTCACCTACATAACTGATATTTACGTTGGTGTTAAACTCACCAATTTCCCAGTTAGTTGAGAAAATGAAGCGGTGTTCTGGGTAACCATATTCACCAGTGTAATCACGGCCATCTTTTTCAAACTTATCTTGATATGCCCACTCTAAATTAAATTTAAGTAAACCTAAGTGATCTAGAGAGTGATTATAGTTTGTTGAAATATCAACACCAGATACTTCTTGCGATGATAAGTTTTTAAATGTGCTGTGTATTTTTTGTATTGTGCCGAGGCTCGCACCGCCTGCAGGTGCTAAACGAACACATACGGTACTATTTTGATTACCACATTCTGCAGCGTAAATAGGGCCAAATTCTTCTTGGTCTATTTTGTTATCTTGAGTAATACTCCACACATCAACACTTAGACCAAACTCGGCTGTTGGGGCCCATATAACGCCCACGTTCCATGATTCTGACTCTTCTGCTTGTAGATCTGGGTTACCAGAGAACTCAATATTGTAATCAAGCGCTTGGCAGTCTAAACCTGTTTGTTTACAGCGTTGTGTATCGATAAAAAATTGACTCTTTTGTGACGGACCTAAGCCTATTTGTGCTAATGACGGCGCTCTAAAGCCTTGCGCCCAAGAACCACGAACAGTTATTTCGTCAGTCGGTGCCCAGCGCAGAGCTACTTTTGGATTTGTTGTTGTACCAAAGTCGCTGTAATCATCGTAGCGACCTGCTAATTGCAGTTCGAGGTTTTCAGCAAGTGGAATTGAGAATTCAACATATGCAGCGTATTGTTCACGATCTGCAGAGGCTGATACTGATTCAGTACCAAATATTAAGCCGCGTTGAAATTGATCATCAGGGATATCATTTACGTCTTCTTCACGGTACTCAATACCGGCGGCCATCATTACAGCTTCGCCACCAAAACTAAATGCCTCGCCTGTAATATTGGCGTCAAAAGAAGTCATATGAGATTCACCGCGACGCACTAAACTGGTTGTGATTCTGTCAATAACAGCAGGATCGTTATATGTGCCACCGAATGGATTATAGCTACCCGCATCAATTTCTTGTTGTAAGAAATCGGTGCGTACCCAGCCTTGTGTACGATCGCCAGTTTGCAGTGATTTACTGCGACCTTTTTGTACTGCTGTTTCCCAACTCCAATCGTTTATTTCGCCTTTTAATCCAGCAACAAGACGTAGAGTGTCTGACTCAATATCCCATTGGCGAGCGCCCGCATCTACTGTACGGTAACGACCAATTTTAATGTCTTCACCAAATGGATTATTTGGATGGCTCGCTGGTACCGTCAGGCCTGCATCTTCATCAAGAGGTGTTGGGGCTCCTGCAGCTACAGAGCTATTATGCTGAACAGCCATTTCTAAAAAGCCAATAATGCCGTTATCAAAGCGATATTCAAATTGCGAGATAGCGCCTACACGCTCAGATGCTGGTACAACATAGCCATATGGGCCGTAGTCAAATAAACAGCTACCAGTTGAAGTTGCATTTTCAGCAGGGCAGTCAGGATCGATAGTTTTAATTTTGTTTACAGTAAAGTAGCCAGGGAAACCACGAGATGAACGGAAGTCTTGCCCGCCATAAGGTTCTTGATTCGCAGTGCCTAGGGAGCCCATTTCATCAGAAGAAAGAGATGTGTTTTTAAAATAATCGATAATAACTGATGCACTACTTTTTTCGCTCGTAGTGCCCCAAACAAGGCTTGCTGTTGTTTCTTCATAATTTGGACCATCTGTACCGCCATAGCCTAAATTAATCTCTACACCATCAATATCTTTCTTTAAAATAACGTTAACCACACCCGCTACGGCATCTGAGCCATAGATAGCTGATGCGCCATCTTTTAGTATATCAATGCGCTCAATAGCAGAAACAGGAATACTATTTATATCTACGAATGAATTTGTAATGCCTTCAGCAAAGGCACTAATTGAAACACGACGACCATTAATTAGTACCAGAGTTGCATCAGCACCTAGACCTCGTAAGCTTACTGCCGCTGAACCGTTAGCAGTTGAATCTTGGTTGTTACCACGAGTAGAGAAAGTACCGCTGCCCGCGACAGGCATTCTTTCTAGAAGTTGTTGTAGGTTATCGTAACCCATATTTTCGATTTCAGCTCTACCGATTGATTGCACCGGAGACGGGCCTTCAATATCGGTTCGCTTTATGCGAGAACCGGTAACTTCAATACGTTCTACTTTTTTTACTTCTTCAGCGGCATAAGTTGTTGTTGTAAAACCTGCTGATAATGCGAGTGTTGCGCCCGCAATAATGCTTGGTGCAAATGCTATTGATTGCTTCATCCTTAAATCCTTGTTGATATTTTGTAAGTTTATTTTATTTATATGCGTTTGTATTAATATCATGTAAGTTAATTGTTAGCAATTGCTGAGGTTTTGATTTAAGTACTGATTAGACGCTTTTTTATCTGTCTAGGGGCTGTTGAATTTTTAGATTAAGCGGGACCGAGGGAGCTTGATGGTTATCGTACAACTCAATAAAGCTATGCCTGACACAACCTGAGGTTTAAATAACTTTTTTATGCTTTAATTTTTATATCGATGAAGTAAAAATGCCTAACAAGGTTAGGCATTAAAGTTATACTTTGTGTTTCATTAAGCGTTCTTTTTCACGAGACCAATCTTTGTTTTTCCCGTCGTCACGTTTGTCATGTAGCTTTTTACCTTTAGCTAAATGAAACTCAAGTTTTACCCAGCACTTTTTCCAGTACATAGCGGTGGCAATTAAAGAGTAGCCATCACGCTCTGTAGCGCCGAGTAAACGGTCAAGTTCGCGTCTACCTAATAGTAATTTACGATAACGTAACGGGTCGCAAATAACATGGGTCGATGCACTATTAAGTGGCTGAATTTGAGCGCCAAGTAAAAATGCTTCGCCATTTTTAAGATGAATATAAGTTTCTGTGATATTTACTTTACCAGCTCGAATACTTTTAACTTCCCAGCCTTGTAGTTCAACACCCGCTTCAAACTTATCGTGTAAAAAATACTCATGTCGCGCTTTTTTGTTTAGCGCGATGGTATTACTTGTCGATTTTGATGAATTTTTCTTAGCCATAGTGACCTATAATATACGTAATGTGAGATGTTTTACATCGATTTCTTTAATAATATTTTTAAAATTTAAGCCGTATGAAAATTTGGGGAAACGCGCAAAGCTTGCTAAAATTCGCCCACACAGTTGGGAGCGAGTATGCCACAAATAGAAAAAAGTGCGCTGGTTATGTACAGCACTAAAGAGATGTTTGATCTAGTTAATGATGTAGAGGCTTATTCACAGTTTTTACCAAATTGCTCAGACTCAAAAATTGTTTCACAGCACGATAATAACATGACCGCGAGTTTAGAAATATCCAAGGCGGGTATAAAAAAATGGTTTACCACAGAAAATACCTTTGTTGATGAGCAAACTGTATTGCTACGCCTTGTTGATGGCCCGTTTAAAATGCTAAAAGGGCGTTGGCACTTCCAAGAGCTTGATATTAAAGCATGTAAAGTTCATTTAGAGCTAGAATTTGAATTTTCAAACAAATTAATCGAGCTTGCTTTTGGTAAAATATTTAATGATGTAGCCAAAAATATGGTGAGTGCATTTACTAATCGTGCAAAGCAAGTTTATGGGGTACGAGTATGATTAATGTTGAGGTGGTATTTGCGTTACCAACGACGGCAACGTGTTTATCAATTGACGTTATAGAAGGGACAACGGCAGAGCAGGCTGTTATCCAATCGGGCATTATAGAAAAATGTCCAGAAATAGAGGCTACTTCATTAACTCTAGGTGTTTGGAATAGAACAGTTAAATTAAATCAAGAGCTTAAAAATGGTGATAGAGTTGAAATTTATCGTCCATTAATTGCAGATCCTAAAGATGCCCGCAGAAAACGCGCTGAAAAAGCAAAAGAAGAGGGGCGAGCAAATAAAGTGACTGGTGGGCGACCATTAGAACGCTAGTCTATAAATAAAAAAGTGAGCATGGCTCACTTTTTTATTAACGCATAACTGGAGTATTATTGCTCCAGTGGCGTATTGAAATTTTCTGGTTGATCGTAATCACCCGCAAGAGATACTAGTCTTTCGTTTTCAAACTTAATAACTAATGATTTTTGTTGCTCGTTTTTACGCCCTTTGTTGAAGCTGTAAACATAACGCCATGTATTTTTGTCAAATGCGTCTTCGGCAATCGGTTTACCTAGTACATAAATAACTTGCTCTCGAGTCATACTAACACGAAGTTTTTCAACATCAGATTGCTCTAAAAAGTTACCTTGAGGGATGTTGATTCTGTACACCCAGCTTGAGCAGCCAGCAGCTGTACTAAGAGTTAGAGCAACGATAAGCCAAAGAGAAAAAGTTTTTAACGACTGCATTGTTAGTTGTGATCCTTATTTTTTATAATCTGTATGATACCGATTAGTCACTGAAGGTAAAACCCTTTTAGCAATTGTTTTTTGTTAAGGGTGCAAAGGTAATGTTTTGACCATTGATAATGAAAAAAGTTTACAGTCAATTGACGATAATAACGTTAAAAGTACTCCTACTTGGTACTTATACATAGTGCAAACACGTTTTGGGCATTGGTATACAGGAATTACCACAAATGTAGATAAGCGTATGATTACTCATCAAGTGGGTAAAGGTGCTAAAAACCTTAGAGGAAAAGGGCCATTATTGCTGGTCCATCAACAAAAAGTAGGCAGTAAAAGTGAAGCAAGTAAGTTGGAATATCAGATAAAGAAACTGACAAGAGCTAAAAAAGAAGCCTACGTTATTAATTTTAAAGATATTGTCAAGGTATAGGATTAGCAGTTCCTAGACATTTCAACAGTGTTAGTTTTGGGCGTATCTAATAATAATTTATATAAGCTTTGAAAAATAAAACGAATTAAATCAATTTGCTCACCTAAAATGATTCAGCAGGAATTCAATTATGGGAGCTGAAAATATTAGCCCCCATAATTAAGCTTTTTAGTTGTGTTTACGGCGTTTAACGATTTCTCTCAAAGGTGGCAACTAAGGTGTCAAGCGTTTGAGCACTGTTTGCTAAATCTCGGATTGCTTGCTCTGTGTTAATTTGCTCGCTCATTGCTTTGTCGCTAATTTCGCTAATTTGTTCAATATTACGGCCCACACCAGCAACCACATTACTTTGTTGCTCAGTGGCTGTTGCAATTAGAGTTGCCATGTCATTCACTTGATTCGCTGTTTCAGTTATGGTTTCAAGCAACTCAACCGAGCTCTGCATTGCACCTACACTTTGCTGAGCTTTATCTTTAGATTGACTTATATCGTTAACGACATCATCAGAAATTCTTGTTAACTCTTCAATCATTGATTGAATTTCAGTCGTTGATTGCGAGGTGCGATTTGCAAGCGCGCGTACTTCATCAGCAACAACGGCAAAACCACGGCCATGTTCACCTGCACGGGCCGATTCAATAGCTGCATTAAGCGCTAATAAGTTTGTTTGCTCGGAGATCGCCCGAATAGAGTCAACAATACTTGCAATATCTACGGTTTTCTTAGAAAGCAGGGTAACTTGCTCGGTTATTCCATCAATATCGCTGGCAAGTGCTGAAATAGTCGTCCGGCTCTGCAATACTTGTTGATGGCTCTGCTCTGTGTTTTCACGGCTGTTATCGGTTAGTTTTGCAGCTTTTGCAGCACTTTGGGCTATTTCTTGAACGGTCGCACCCATTTCGTTTATTGCAGCAGCAACAGAAATTGTTTGCTCTTTTTGATTATCAATAGCTAATGAGTTTCGTTGAGCCTGTTCAAACACATGGTCAGAGCTTGTTCTGATATCCCGACTTTCATTCGCAACTTGCTTAATGGCGGTTTCTATTTTATTGATAAATTGATTAAAACCGTCGCTCAAATAATTTAGTTCTGGTTGGCTTGATTCAGGGAGTCTATACGCTAAATTAGCGTCGCCAGAACCTAAGCGAGAAAAAAGTTCAGCCATTTTAGATAAAGGGGATGAAAGTGAACGCGCAAGTAAGTAACTTATTATACTGGCAACGAGCGCAGTAATAAGTGTAAAAGTAAAAATTTGCCACTGTAGTTTATTAACGCTTGAAAATACTTCACTTTTAGGAACTTGAGCAACCACATATAAATCAGTGTTTTTGATAGGCGTTGCAGCAACAAGCGTCGGTTGCCCATTTAAGTTTATTTCTTCTAGCGCAAAGCTGGCACTACTTAGCAACTTACGATGCATATCAGATGCGTATAAGTCATCAATATTAACTTTAGCAACTTTACTGGCATCTTTGTGTAGTTGTATTAAACCGTGCTTATCTGCTATGAAAACATAGCCAGTTTTTTCTATTTTGAATTGCTGCAGCAGCTTTTGCATTTCAGTAATACTTTTTGCAAGGCCCGCTAAGCCAGTACCATTAGGCTGCTGATGATTAATGAACATTTTCACATCGTTGGCTGACTCTTGATAGATGCTAATAGAATAAGGTAGCTTTGATTGCTTAAACGCAAAAAACCAGCCATCGGCTGCATCGTTTTGTAAAACGCGTAAAAAGCCATTTTGATTCCAATATTGCGCAGTGTCTCTATTAGCCCAAGATGCAGTCGCTAAATCGTATTGATTAACTAAGCGATTTAACTCTTTAAGTAATAGAGCGTCATTTTTGCTATCTGTTTGCGCCCATTGCAAAATAAATTCGTTTGATGAAAGTTGCTCGGCGGCTCCGATAAGAGTGTTTATTTCACCTCCAACATGATTACTTATAGTTTGTAATTTACTTGGTAGTTCAGACTCAATCATACGCTGTTCAATGATATCTTTAGAACTGTATACAGAGGTCAAGCCGATAAGTGCCGCAACGCAAATAGCAATGCTACTGCCTAAAACGGTGATTTTTTGAGTAATAGAAAGGTTTTGTAACATCATTATAGTAATTTATTTTTACAACTAAATAGATTGATATATTAGCACAATATTTGCTTTGGGCTAATCTGTGGCTAGGTAAATAAAAAAGCCCATATGTAAAACACATGGGCTTGGTTTCTAACAAGCGAAATTTTAAAGTTTAGGGTTATACAATTTTTTTCATTGCTGACATGTAACCACGTAATTTTGCACCTACTTTTTCAACAGGGTGTTCACGCAGTGCTGCGTTGATTTGAATTAATGTTTGGTTATCAACGTGGTTGCTGTGCTCGCCAAGGCCTTTACCAATAATGTCGGTATCAACGTTTTTCATAAAATCTGCAAGTAATGGCAAACATGCATGGTTATATAAGTAACAGCCGTATTCAGCAGTATCAGAGATAGTACGGTTCATCTCAAACAGCTTTTTACGCGCAATAGTATTAGCGATTAATGGCGTTTCGTGTAATGACTCGTAGTAAGCTGACTCTTCGATAATGCCGGCTACTGTCATGGTTTCAAAGGCAAGTTCAACACCAGCCTTAACCATTGCTACCATTAAAATACCGTTATCAAAAAATTCTTGTTCTGAGATTTCTACATCGCCAGCAGGGGTCTTTTCAAAGTTAGTTTCAGCTGTTTCTGCGCGCCATTTAAGTAAGTTCACGTCATCGTTATTCCAGTCTTGCATCATAGTACGTGAAAAAGTGCCGTCGATGATGTCATCTTGGTGCTTATTATAAAGCGGGCGCATAATCAGTTTTAGCTCTTCGCTTAGTTCAAACGCTTTTACTTTTGCAGGGTTTGAAAGGCGGTCAAGCATGTTGGTAACGCCACCATACTTAAGTGCTTCGGTAATTACTTCCCAACCGTATTGAATTAGTTTTGACGCATAACCTGCATCAATGCCTTTTTCTACCATTTTATCAAAACATAAAATAGAGCCCGTTTGTAACATGCCACATAAAATGGTTTGCTCGCCCATTAAGTCAGATTTAACTTCAGCAATAAACGACGATTTAAGTACACCAGCACGATGTCCGCCAGTACCCGCTGCATACGCTTTAGCTTGTGCTAGACCATGACCTTGAGGATCATTTTCTGGGTGAACAGCAATTAGAGTTGGAACCCCAAAACCGCGTTTATACTCTTCGCGTACTTCACTGCCCGGGCACTTAGGCGCAACCATAATTACAGTAATATCTTTACGTACTTGCATGCCTTCTTCAACAATATTAAAGCCATGAGAGTAAGCAAGTGTGGAGTCTTTTTTCATCAATGGCATAATTGCACTAACTACAGCGGTATGTTGTTTGTCTGGTGTTAAGTTAAGTACGACGTCTGCTGTGGGAATTAACTCTTCATAAGTACCAACGGTAAAGCCGTTTTCAGATGCATTTAAAAATGATTGGCGACGCTCAGAAATAGCTGATGCGCGTAATGTGTAAGAAACATCTAAACCAGAGTCGCGTAAGTTTAAACCTTGATTTAAACCTTGTGCGCCACAACCGACAATAACGAGCTTTTTACCTTTAAGTACGTCAACGCCATCGGCAAATTCGCCTGCGTCCATAAATTCACATTGCGCTAGTTGCGCTAATTGCTCGCGTAAAGGTAGGGTATTGAAATAATTCGCCATTGTTAATGTCCTATAAAGTCATGTTTGTTAGATGCGCAATGTTTACTGCGCTTACAAACACCATATGCAAAATCGTTACTTGCGTAAAATGATATATTTGAATTAAAGTGTTTCATAATATGAAATACAGGGTCTGGTATGGATCATAAACATTTAAACTACTTTTTAGCTTTAGCTAAAACACTCCACTTTGCACGCGCAAGTGAGCTTTGCCATATAAGTGCACCTACGCTGAGTCGCAATATCAAGTACTTGGAGCAAGAGGTGGGGGGGGCATTATTTATCCGTGATAACCGTAGTGTAAAATTAACGCGAGAAGGGGAGTTGTTTATTGATTACGCCACAGCAACGCTCGCTAATTGGCAGCGCTTTAAAGCAAATATAAAAGACCCTCAGCAGCATATTTATGGCAATGTGAGTATCTATTGCTCGGTTACCGCGTCTTATAGCTTTTTGCATCAAATATTGGAACAACTTCGTGCACAGCATCAGTATATAGAAATAACATTGAATACTGGCGATCCCGCTTTGGCTATCAATCGGGTACTTGATGGACATGAGTCAATGGCAATTGCCGCTAAACCAAGTAAATTACCAGCACAAATTGCCTTTGTAGAGATAGGTTATTCTCCATTATTATTTATTGGGCCAAAAATTCAGTGTCCAATCACCGAAAAATTAACACAATGCAATGATGATATTAATTGGTCTGAGCTTGAGTTTATCGTTCCCGAGCAAGGCTTTTCTCGCCAAAGGTTGGAGCATTGGTGGCGCAAAAATAATATTTACGGGAAAATATATGCGCACGTTGCGGGGCATGAAGCAATGGTATCTATGGTGAGTCTAGGGCTCGGTGTTGCGATGGTTCCTAAAATAGTACTCGATAACAGTCCACTACAAGATAAAGTACAAATATTAACACCAAAAATGCAAGCACCTGATGGATTTGACATAGGTTTGGCCGTGTTAAAAAAGGAACTAAATGATCCTGCAATCAGTGCTTTATGGAATATTGCCCAGACGTTAGCTGCAAAAGCAATATAATACATCATGAATAAATAGGCCCAATAAATGGCTTTAGCCCAAGCCGTGTAATATTGTCTAATGCTAAAGATTTACTTATCAATTGTGCTGTATTGCTTACGTATTCTTCTCATCTTTAAACGTAAATGAAATAAAAAGTTAATAAATACGTATACAAATTGTGAATGATTGTAACCAGCTACAGCTAGTTCAAAACGAGTTTGCTATTATAGACAGCTTATTTATTTAAATTTTTGACATATTACTGATGCGGTTTAATTCTTTGATATTAAAAACCATACTTTATGCAACTCTAGTAGCTTGCTTTTCTGCCTATTCGCAGCAAAGCGGTAGCCCCGAGGATGGTTTTAAAGATCAACATATAGCTACCGAGCAATGGCATTTAAGTTTGAGCGCTGGGATCGGCGTTATTACAAACCCTTTGCGCGGTGGTAATAACATTCCTTTAGTATTAATCCCGCAAGTTGCTTTTTATGCAGAGCAATGGTTTTTTGATAATGGTCGACTCGGGTATTCATTCGTACAAGCTCCAAAGCATCATTTTAACTTTGTAAGTGAGTTAAATACAGAGTCTCGTTTTTTTATCAATTGGCACCCTAGAAATATACTTTCTTTATCCAGTAGTTCATTAAGTAATCAAGTCGTAGATGAAGGTAATTCTTCACCGTCAAAATACGCTAATATAAACGATGTACAAAAACGCCATATTGCATTTGATGTTGGTGCTGCTTATCACTATGTAAAAAATGATGCGAATGTATTTTCTATTCAAGCATTACACGACATAACGAGTGTTTATAATGGAATACATGCTGCAATGCAGTGGCAACATCATACGCAAATAGGTCAACTTAAATTAAAACAGACGATGGGTATTAATTATAAATCGGCTGAGCTAAATAACTATTTTTATGGGTTGAAAGCAGGTGAAACTCAGTTTGGTAAAATAGACGTTGGTAGTAGTTGGCAGCCTTATGCTAAAATCGACGCCCGTTGGCCATTGAGTAAGGCTAACTCTCTTCGTTTTCATTTAGCCTATTATGACTATTCAGCTATGGATAGCAGTCCGCTCTTTGAACGTACTTATTCGATGACAGCCTTTATAGGATTAGATCATACGTTTTAATATGAAGTATTTAATATTTATTGTGTTTACTGCGCTTGTGTTTAGTGGTCTTAGTACGACGCAGGCTGCGCCCTTTAGCGTTTCTCCTAAAGTATGTGTGGTTTCTGAGCAGCAAGAGTTTTGCGATCTTGATTTACAATTTAATTGGCGTTTAGATGAGATTGTTGATGCTTGTTTGTATCAGCAAAATGAGAAAATACATTGCTGGCAACAGCAACGTTCAGGGCAATTTAATTATAAAGCGCGTGTTCATGTAGAGACCATATACTCCTTAATCAATTCTCAGACGGGTGTGTTGTTAGCAAAAACACAAGTTGAAGTGCAAAGCGCTCATGCTAAAAAAAATAAGCGCAGGCTTCGCTCACCGTGGAGCTTTTTTTAAATTAGGAGCAACCAATGCCAAAAATTCTACTTGTTGAAGATGATCTAGGCTTACAACAATTAACAAAAGATTATCTTGAACATAATAGTTTAGAGGTTGCTGTGTTAGATCGCGGTGATGAAGTATTGAATTACCTTGAAAATAATACAGTAGATTTAATTATTTTAGACGTTATGTTGCCAGGCAAAGATGGCTTTAGTGTGTGTCGTCAAGTCCGTGATAAATATACTTTACCGATTCTAATGCTTACAGCTAAAGGAGAGGATTTTGACCAAGTTCTTGGCTTGGAACTCGGCGCTGATGATTACGTTATAAAACCGGCAGAGCCGCGTGTACTGTTGGCCAGAATCAATGCATTATTACGCCGGGGGAAACCCATAGAAAGAGTAAATGACGAGTTGCAGTTTGGCGATTTAATAATTGATAAAACAAGCCGCATAGTTAAATTAAGTGATACCGAAATTACTCTTACATCCCATGAGTTTGAATTGCTTTGGTTACTAGCATCAAATGCTGGTGAAGTACTCAGTAGAGAGCATGTACATCAACATATGATAGGTCGTCAATACGATGGGCTTGATCGGACAGTTGACGTACGAGTATCTCGGATCCGCAAAAAACTAGGTGATAACAGCGATAAGCCGTATCGTATTAAAACGGTGTGGGGGCAAGGGTATTTATTTGTTTCTGATGCGTGGGATTTATAATTAATGTTTAGGGTTAATCGTCTTTAATGGGAAAATTGTTTGCAAGTTTGTATTTCTACATCATTGTTTCTTTATTCGTAGTCAGCGGTGTTATTGAACAACTGTGGCCATACGACGAATCGCAACAACAAGTACTATTAGATGACGAGTTTGGCCAATCGCTTTTGTTGCTTTCTCAAACACCAAATGGCTTGAAAAAACTAAAAAATAATTTTAAAAGCCATATTATTGCCCAGCACGATTTAATGCTACCTCAGCAGCAGCAAACGCAACTAACTAACAATCATTATCTCTACTTATATGATAAACAGCAACGCATTGTTTGGTATATACAATTAAATTCAACGGAGTTGCTACAAGTTGGTCCTATTGATGTTATCACGTCTGAACCTCCCTCTGTTTGGCCATACCTGTTATTGCTCATAGTTGTTGGTATTCCAGTCGGGCTTTGGAGTTTTTTACTCTGGCGCGATTTTTCGAAGTTACGACAATCGTGTGAGGCAGTGGAAGGTTTACAGGATTTTCAATTAACTAACACGTCTAAATCATTTTTTTTGCCTGTTACCGATACTTTAAAAGTAATGCAGCAGCGCATAACGTTCTTATTAACAGCACAACAAGAGCTCACTTCATCTGTTTCTCACGAATTTAGAACGCCACTGGCACGTTTAAAATTTGCCGTCGCCATACTACAAGACCAACTTCTGGATGAAAAAAATGATCAATACTTAACTAATATGCAAATGGATATTAGTGAATTAGAGTTGTTAGTTTCTGAAATGCTTGACTATGCGAGATTAGACTCTCAACAACCGAGTTTACAACCGGCTAATTGTGACTTGGTCAAATTGGTTAAAACAAGTGTGGAAAAATTAAATTTTGATACACGAGTGGATCTTATTTATAGCTTACCAGATGAATTAAACTATAGATGCGATTGTCATTTTATGGCCAGAGCATTTCAAAATTTAATCGGTAATGCGCTTAAATATGCAACAAATCAAATAAAAATAACATTGCGAACTGAGCAGCACGCTATCGTCTTTATTGTTGAAGATGATGGAATGGGGATTGCTAAAACAGATCGGGAAAATGTATTTAAGCCTTTCACACGTTTAGATAAGAGTAGAGATAAACAAACAGGGGGTTTTGGCCTTGGGCTTGCCATTGTATCGAAAATAGTCTCATGGCATCAAGGTGGATACTGTGTTGAGGATTCGGCTCTTAACGGGGCTAAGTTTATTATTAGCTTACCTATAAACCAATAGGCTCTAATAAAAAGATAAAACGCCCGAAGGCGTTTTTTTTATGGTTGGAAACCAAAATCAACAAGTAGCAAAGTAATAGACCGTATACTTTTAAAAAAGTTTCTAATTATTTTTTGTCTAATAAGGGCATTAGCATTTGCTCTAGTCCATTGAGCTTTACTTCATACATCATCGCTAATTGACTCCCAAGCTTAGAGTCAGGAAACCCTTGTTGTTTAAACCAAACTAAATAAGGCTCGGGCAACATCAATAATGGCCGGCCTGCGTATTTACCAAAGGGCATTTTTGTATTTATAGCAATTTTTAGTTGTTTTGGATCCATTGGCTTATCTAAATATATAAAAGGAGCTTTAGTGTATGGCATTTAGAAGAGATAAAATAGGCTGTGACGGGCAAGAAACAGCCTATTGTATAAGGAGTAGGCCCTTACATTTAGGAGTTTATATTGATTAATATGATCATGTGGAACATTAATTAGTCGATTGATAATTAATTTATTGTTGGAACATAGATTCTTATTTAATCAATGTTAACAGTGTACCTGTTTTTTTTAGGGTTGTTTACTTGGCTTGTAAAGGAATGTAAATAGAATTGCTTTTTTTGTTTTTATTAATACTAAAGCCCTAGGGCCTTATATGGACTCTCCGTAAATGTCAAAAAGAAAAAGTTAAAATAAATTTAGATGCTAGCTTATATACGGGCTCAAATTGAGGGGCTACCTCTGGCCTCTTATGTATTCGCCCCT